>JAAYPG010000086.1 GCA_012519905.1 Clostridiales bacterium
CTTTTTTACTTATAAAGAATTTTACGAACACATCTTGAAGTATATCATTTGCATCAGAATTACTTTTGGTGTAATTAAAGGCTATTCCAAAAACTGTGTTTTTATTATTGTTGTATATTCGTAAAAACTCCTCATCATTAGATAATAAATGCTCTTTCAACTGTCCTCCTCCTCTCGCCTTCATAATATACATCCCTTAGGACCCTAAAAGGTTACAAAAAAATTAAGTGCCAGGTACATCAGGAAATTTAAATAATTCCGTAATGGTACTGGCACTGTTTTAGAATAATGTTAATTGATCGTATTTGTCCTTCTCTTCGAATTCAAGAAGGTAATTAAAGCATTTCTCATTATCACAAATAATATTATTTTTGTTACATTCACTCTTTACAATGGCCATAAGTTTACTGTTATTAGGGCTTCCTATCTCATAGGAGTTACCGTACGTTTTTATGTATTTAGCTTTCAATCCTGGGAAATGTTCATCAAGCTTCTTGTAAAAATATTCTCTATTTCCCTCTCTAAGAGTTAATCCCATTCCAAAGCAGATAATACCATGAACCTTTGCTTCTATACAGTAATCAAGAATTCCCCTGATGTTTTCTTCTGTATCATTGATAAAGGGAAGGATAGGATCTAACCAAACCACAGTAGGGATGCCATTGTCTCGCATTATATTTAGGACTTCAAATCGTTCCTTTGTAGTGCTTACATTGGGTTCTAGGATTTTGCATAAATCCTCCTCGTAGGTTGTCAGCGTTATCTGAACCACACATTTAGTTTTTTCATTTATTTTCTTAAGTAGGTCTATGTCTCTAAGGATTCTGGCTGATTTGGTCTGAATTGATAATCCGAATCCATAAGATTCGATAAGCTCCAGACACTTCCTGGTATTCCCTAGCCTTTCTTCCAGATGAATATATGGGTCACTCATAGCACCGGTGCCTATCATACATTTCTTTCTCTTGCTTCGTAGTGCATTTTCTAAAAGGATAGGAGCATTAATTTTAACCTCGATATCTTCA
This sequence comes from Clostridiales bacterium, assembly GCA_012519905.1. Classification (GTDB taxonomy): domain Bacteria; phylum Bacillota; class Clostridia; order Lachnospirales; family Lachnospiraceae; genus Mobilitalea. The sequence goes on from JAAYPG010000086.1 coordinate 1,026, forward strand.
AAATCATGATTAATCTGATAGCATTTGCTTCTAGAATCACAATAAATACAGCCGTGGGTACAACCACGGTAGATATTCATTCCATTTCTTGCAGATAATATTCCTTTTACTTCTACTTCGTGCATATAGTTCTCCTTATATAAAAATATAAATTAAAATAAGCTATCCTATATAATTCCAGGATTATTATAGCTCAAGTATCCTTTTATTACAATTTAAAGAATGCCCAGGCTGTAATAAAAATTGACATGAATTACCTGTTGGATTATTATGATATAAAGTAATTATGATACAATTCTGAATATTAGTGAGGTGAATATGGTTAAAAGAATACATATACTAGGAGCTTCAGGTTCGGGTACTTCTACCTTGGCTCATGAAATCAGTACAAAACTACAGTACAAGCATTTTGACACCGATGATTATTTCTGGGTAAAGACTGAACCTCCTTTTACACAGAAGAGAAGAACTGAGGAGCGGATAAAGCTATTGTCTGATGCCATGCAATCATATGAGAAATGGGTATTATCAGGCTCCTTATGCGGATGGGGTGATGTCTTTATCCCCTTATTTGACTTGGTGGTTTATCTATGGATTCCTCAGGATATTCGTATGAAGAGACTGGCAGCGCGAGAATATCAAAGATATGGAGATGAGATAAAAGCCGGAGGGAAGCTATATAGCTCACATCTAGAATTTATGGAATGGGCATCTCAATATGATATAGCTGGTATGGACATGAGAAGTAAGGAACTTCATTACACATGGTTGGACAATATACCATGTAAGGTAATAAAGATAGAAGAGAATTTAAATCTGGATGAGAAATATAGTATTGTTGAGCAGGTTATATCGAATTCTTAATAGGGGATAAACTATTTTTTTATATAAAAAGATGTTACTATAAAAGTAAGAAACCAAGACTATGAGGGAAGGTATATGAGAGTTATTACTGATTTTGATAAAAACAAGATAACCTTGGAGGAACTACAAGTTTTCTATAAAATTACAAGTTATTTGGATTTGACCAAAAAAGTGTATGAGCTTATTGAAAAAGGTCAGATTGCACCGATTAAAAATTCTAAGCTTAATGGGAAGAAACCAGCCCTCTATCAGGCATATCGAATCCATCGAATAGGCAAGGATAATAGTAAGCTAGAGGAAGAGTTGTCCTATCAGTTGCTACCCATGCTAGACAATGATTATTATCTAAGGAACATGGAGGCCTATCGTAAGGATAGGTTGTTTGTCTTACAGTTAAATGATTATCTGAAGGACAAGAGGGATAATCTACTGGATTCAGTATCTTGTAATGAACGTAGCTTTGAAATATGGGGAAGGGAAAAGTTTCTTTTAAGAGAAGGGGGAATCCGTATCCTAAAATGTAATGGGGAACCATATGATTAAGTGAATATAGTCAAGAATACATATACATACTCTTTGACTATATTCACTGATCTTATGATATCAAGGTTCATCAATTTTAATCTCGAGATCCGGCTGATGGCCCTTATCCATCTTATGTCTAGCCTTTCTATTGGCAACTGTATCAAATATAATTGAAAAATCATAATCTTCAGGATAAAGCTCTGAAGCCGGGACATGTAGTTTGAGTCTTTTATGATTGATAAGGATTTTCTTCTTTTTCATCTGGACAAGGATATATCCCTTATCATTAGATGTCCTACATACTATCCCTATTTTTCTCTCAGGGTAGACCAGCACACTATCTCCTAATTGAAAACTCTCAGCTCTTTTTGAGGCTTTTAAGGAGCTATTAGGTTTTGCTGTTTTTATTCTTGGACCAGAGTATTCTTTCTTTGGAGATGTCTTTTCTGAAATGCTCTCACCATCATATATTAACTCCAGTTCGGTCATGGCCTTTTCACCATAGGCCTCCTTACATGCTCTTTTGATTATCCCATATGGCATACCTAAACGCTTTGTGATATGAAGGGCACAGCTTTCGCCAGCTTTACCAAGCTCTAACTGATAGAGAGGTTCAAGTGTCTCACGGTCAAAAGCCATCCTTGCATTTATAATACCGCTTTCCTGCTCAGCATATTGCTTAACCTCTGGATAATGAGTTGTGGCTAGAAAGAGGCATCCGCTATTCTTAAGTTCATCAAGTAGGGCAATTGCTATGCCCATTCCTTCTGTCGGATCGGTTCCTGAGCCCAGTTCATCCAGTATCACCAGGCTTTCTCTATTCACTCTCTTTAGGATATCCAAAATATTAGTAATATGGGAGGAGAATGTTGAAAGGTTCTCAGTTATATTCTGACCGTCTCCTATATCACACAGGACCTGGCTGTTCATACATATATCAGCCTCATCACATGGGACATGAAGACCAGATTGAGCCATTAGACTAAGGAGTCCCACGGTCTTAATAGCAACAGTCTTACCTCCTGTATTAGGGCCGGTAATAATAACACCACGTATATCGCTATTATTACCTATATTAATATTTAGTGGAATACAGGTCTCTTTATCCATAAGAGGATGGCGTCCGTTTACTATATTAATATATCTACCGGTATTGATTGACGGAGCTACTGCACATAAATCAACACTCAGCTTACCCTTAGCAAATATAAAATCTAGCTTTTCAATAACCCTCATATTTTCAGCAAATATTCCATGATAATCAGCAATAAGACCTGTAAGAGTATATAGTATTTTGCGGACTTCATTTTCTTCATCCAACTTTAACATTATAAGCTCGGAGTTCATAATTGAAATAGCTTTAGGTTCAATAAATAGGGTAACACCGGTTGAGGATTTATCAATAACGCTTCCGGATATCTTTAGCTTATATTCCTTTTTAACAGGAAGACAGATATGGCCATTTCTATTAGTTATAAAGCTATCTGAATAGCATTCCCTATTATTCTTAAGCATTCCCTCGGCTTTGCTTTTGATTTTCTCTTCAAGATTAGATATATTGCGCCGAATATCTCTTAGTTCATTTGTAGCGTAATCATCAACCTGATTATTACGAATGCTTCTTTGGATTTCATCCCTAAGCTCATCAAGTGAGTTTAAGTTTTCTTCATAGTAAGGAAGCCCAATCTCAAGAATCTTGCTTCTGTTAAGAAAATCCTTCATTCTTCTTATAGCAGTTAGGACAGTAGCCATATAATCTAGCTGTTCAGGCAGGAGCATACCACCTTGCTTGGCTGTAATAAGATATTTATTCACATCCTTCATGGATACCAAGGGGGGATTGCCTATATGATCTAGGATTTTTCTGGCCTCTGAGGTCTCCCTTAAAGCGGCATTTACCTCTATCTCTGATAAATATGGAGTAAGCTTAGTAAAATTATCTTTGGCCTGCTCAGTAAAGCAGTAATTTTTCAATTGATCTATAATAACATTAAATTCTAAGGTCTTGTATACATTTGTCATAATCCTTCTCTTCTCCTAAATATAAATTATCGAATATCATTTCTATAAAATAGTAAGAAGAGTACAAAAAAACAGCCAATGAAACAATTCCGCATACGACTGTCCATAGGCTGATACATATTAATAGAATATGAGAAATACCTATATTAATGCTTGTTACGGACTATGTCACTTCAGCATTACAATAAAACGAACAATAAGATGTTCGCTCTTGTAGTAAAGCAAATAAGCTAATAGATATAGCTTCTGTGACACTTGTTTCAAAGTACTATATTATTGTACTCTCCATAACATACACAATTAACATAAAACATTCCCTTCTTTCAATAAACTATGCCTATATTATAATGGATTACTTCTTTTGTCAATAAGATTATTAATATAAATCACAATAATCTTTGACATAATCTGGACGATGAATTATGATACTTGTATAAATATAGAAAAAAATACGCGGAACGTTAGTAGGCCAAGCAAGGTTTGCAATATGTATAAGGAGAAAAAGATATGAATAAACTTGGTTTAGTATTGGTATTAGCAGGGTTATTATTCTTGATCTATGCTATTATATGTAAGAACAAAGTCAACATTTTTAATCGAAGTGATAGGTTTGTAGTAGTTAATGAGAAAGAATTCTTTAAGCTGCAGTTTTATTTATCTATTTTTAATGCTGTGTGTATGATAATTTTTGGAGTGATAGTTGTTATATATAATTTGTCAAATTTTATAATAATATCATACCCATTAGTGTTCCACATAATAAATAGCTTCTTAATTTCTGCGTGTAGACGTAGAGGATATATTAAATTGGTTGATATTACATAGGCATGCAAATGAAGAAGCAAATAAATCAATTAATGGAGTTTATGCTTTTAAGCAAAATAGGAGGAATTAGCATTATGGATAATGAATTAAAAATTAATATGTACTCATTTACAGTGGATAGTAAAGACCCGCATGAGTTAGCTAAATTTTATGCTGCCTTGTTATAGTATAGTAGCAATAGAATAAAACTGCTTACCCAGCCTTTCTGAGCAAGCAGTTATCTTAACATATAATCATGTGCTTAAAACCTTATTCAGACTCCTCTTTTAGCTGCACCTGATAATAACAAATCAAAAGATAGCAATGTACCATTTTGTGATTCGCTTCAGTTAATATTTGAATGCTAGAACGGCAAGAACAGTTTATTTACCCTAGGTGTTGTCGGTTTTAAATCAATGTAATGTTTAGAAAGGTTGGAGTCAATGAATGATGAATGTATTGTAAGGCTGATTAAGTATGATGAATTGTGGGATTTACTAAATCTTTATAAGCATTTTAATAATGGTGATCCTGAATTAGAGGATAATGATGAGTTACATAAGTTATGGGATGATATATATAATGATTCTAGTTTACATTATATAGTAGCAGAGAAAGATGGCTTACTAGTTTCGACCTGTAATATATCAATAACAAAAAATCTTACAAGGAATACTAGACCGTATGGATTAATTGAAAATGTAGTTACACATTCAGATTATAGAAATAGGGGATTAGGCAAGAAGGTACTAAATAAAGCAATTGATATAGCTAAAGCAAATAACTGTTATAAAGTAATGCTCCTTACAGGTTCAAAGAAAGAAGAAACATTTAATTTTTATAGAAGTGTAGGTTTTAGACAAGATATAAAAACTGGATTTATTATCAAATTATAATGTAAAAGAGGGTATATTATACATGAAAGCAATTGTACTTGATATGTATGGAGTAATAGTAAAACAGACAGGAGATGATTTTGTTCCATATGTTCAGAGAACTTTTCCTGACTTAAAGCGTTTTATTACTGCTGCGTAAAAAAATTACTGATATTGATATTACTTTTGATAGTAGTAGATACGAAAAATGGAGGGAGTAAAAATGAACTATTATATTATAACTGGTACATCACGAGGTCTAGGTAATGCAATTGTAAAGGGTCTTCTTAACCCAGACAACTATATATTTTGCATCTCAAGAACGCGAAATGAAGAACTGATTAAACTTGCTAGTAGAAAGAAAGTTGGAATTGAGTATATAACCTTTGATTTATTAGATGTACATAAAATTAAAGATATAATGGAACGAATCTTCTTGAGTATTAATAAGAATAGTATAAACTCCATAACACTGATAAATAATGCAGGAATACTTTCTCCAATAAAGCCGATTGAATTATGTAGTAGTGAAGAAATAGATAGAAATATCAGAATTAATTTAACTGCCCCAATGATTCTAACATCATCTTTTATATCGAACACTGTTGATATCAATTCAGAGAGACGAATAATAAACATCTCATCTGGAGCAGGTAAGAAACCATACTATGGTTGGAGTAATTACTGTACTTCAAAATCAGGAATAGACTTTTTCACACAATGTGTTGCTGTCGAACAGCTTAGCAAGAAAAATCCAGTTAAAATAATATCATTTGCTCCTGGTATCATTGATACAGATATGCAAGCTGAGATAAGAAAGAGCAAAAAGGAGTGTTTTGAAGATGTAGAACGGTTTATCTCATTCAAGACCGAAGGTAAACTTTTACAGCCAGATGTAGTAGCAGACTATGTAATTAAATTATCAAAAATAGATATAAATAGTGGAGATATATTGGATATCAAGCAGTTTCAATAATACACAAGCGTCTGGTTTTCTTATATCTTAGAAAAACTGTATAAGGGGTGGGTGAGGTATTAAATGCAGATTATTGGTATACAGGTGCGATTTGATTGCACTGATAATCAACAATTTAGTGCAATTGGGGAGTTCTGGAATTTTATGTCATTTATATACCCTAAAGAAGAACTTAAAGGGTTAGGATTAAATTGGGCTAATAATAGCTTTGATTATGTAATAGGAGATTTTGAGAAAAAATTTGATTATTCACTTGATATTATTCGTAAATCCTATCCAAATTCAAAAAAAGTAGTAATCGAATTACCGGATCATGGATGGAAGGTTTATTCAGGAAAGATTGAGGATATTGCAAAGATATATGAAACCATTTATAAAGATGGAATACTAGATTACGAAATTGAAGAATTTGACGATGTAGGAAACTGCAAAATCTCTATATTGAGATTATAGAATAATATTGATGTTAGGAGAGCAACTATGATTTTATTTTTAGCTAGTAGCATAGGGGGAAGCATATTATTTTAACAATGGAACTGTTACCAAGATATGTGAAACAGATAGCTTTGTTCAAATATAGTTTAAGGAATTTGCCATAGATGTACGCTGGTGGCGAACTACTGTAGGCTATCATGTGTTGACAATCACACCAAAATTTTGATATTATTTTATAACAAGAAATGGCGTTATATTAACTGCCGCTATATACTTTTGGAGGTGATTTTATGAGAATTTTTAAGAATAACCATGATTATCATTTTACAAATTATGATGCGGCTTATAGCAGATGTGTAAGAAAGAAAAGGAAGTCAATTGGTTTTTTTAAAGCAGCCCTTATATTGTTATTGTGTTGTCTAGTAACAGGATTTATTGCCGGGGGAAGCGTATATCTTAA
>JAAYPG010000087.1 GCA_012519905.1 Clostridiales bacterium
GTCCTTTTTTGAAAAAAAGATATCAATTGCTTGTTCTCCATTTTCAGCCTCAATCACTTCATAATCTTTTCGCACCAAAAAGTCTTTCACAAGCTTTCTCATTCTACTTTCATCATCAACGACTAATATTTTCAGCTTATCCATTTGGCACCTCCGATATATTTATATAACTTTACATTCCTAAAACTAATTAAATATATACTAGCAAATATCTATGACGATTCTGTGAATTACTCTCCAGGATAAACAAGGCCCCATTGCCTGCGTATCTCATCCATGATCTTCATATTTGTAAGTGTATCACTTAGAGGATTAAGAGGGCTCATCTTTAGTCCCTCTCTTAGACATCGATTTACCTCTGCCGCTTCGTATTCATAACCATTTTTCCTAAATGGCTCACTACACTCATCTATTAAATTCTCTTTAATATCATATAGCCTCGCGGAATCAGCCATCCAAAACTTTTCTACTTTAATTATTCCCTTTTCACCAACTATCATAGCATCATTGCCTGTTAGAACTGATATAGATGAGCTTAGATCTGCCAAAACACCATCATCGTATTCAAGTATAATAACATTCTGTTCATCCACACCACTTTTTCCTATAACGGCACTACTAAGAATCCTGTCAGGTGCCTTATCAAGGAGAAAGGTTGAATAAGATATAGGATATACACCTACATCCAGAAGCGCACCTCCTCCAAGAGATGGATTATATAGCCTGCTGCCTGGGTCATAATCAGAATGGAATCCAAATGATGCTTTTATATGAAGCACCTTACCAATTCTGCCTTCCTTTATCCATTGCTTCACTCTAAGGTTAGCCGGAAGGAATTTGGTCCACATAGCCTCCATCAAAAACACCTTATGCTCTTTTGCCATTCTTATGAGCTCTTCAGTATCTTCACTATTAATAGTAAATGCCTTTTCACATAATACTGCCTTATTATTCTTTATGCATAACTTGGCCATGGCCATGTGCTCAGTATGGGGGCTAGCAATGTATATGACATCTATATCAGGGTCTAAAGCTAGTTCCTCATAATTACCATATGCCTTAGCTATGCCAAATCTTTTGGCAAAATCCTTTGCACGAATTTCACTTCTTGATGCAACACCCTCTAAACTAGTATCCTCCATGGATTTCAAGGCTTTAGCAAACTTTGTAGCTATATTACCTGTTCCAAATATACCCCATCTGATTTTATCCATACTATACAATTCCTTTCCATACTTTATAGTAGCCTGGCCATTCTTATCTTTACTTGGTTCTATATGATAGTAATAATGTTTTATTATCACACCCTAGTAAGTTCATTCTACTATCCTATATTAGTAAAATCAAGCATGCAAAACACCCGGACTTGAACCGACCTACCAATTGTTAGATTTTTGGTCTAACTTTTTGGGGTCATTTCAAACCCGGGCATTATGTATACCTCAGTTAACCCATTCGGCTACACCTGAAGCAATCTATATTCATACATATCATCTATAGTATAATAGCCTACCTTTTCATATGCACGCTTAGATAGCATATTTTTCTTGTCTACAAATAGTGTACAGAATTCATTGCCTTCATCGAGATATTTTCTACTGATATTATATATATTGGTAGCACCATATCCCATACCCCTATACTCTTCAGGAGTATATACATAGCTGATAGCAATCCCATTAGCAAGCTGTCTGGTGGCTGCTGCCATGGAAACCACTAGCTTCTCAGAATTTTCAAAAACATAAAGCTTATCATTATTTATTAATTTACTGATACTAACCAAAGCTGATTCATAGTCTATCTCTTTGGCTAAAGCCTCAATCTGAAATTGAATCATCCATTCTGTAAAAAGCTTAACCTCATCAGGTATAGCCAGTCTGGTACTACCTTCTGCTGGTCTTATGTCGTTTACCTGTCTAATCTCCATTATATCCATTGTCATTCTCTCTGCAAATGTACATTTAACCTTCATCTTAAATTGCTCAATAAAGGCCTCACAGACCTCAAGCTTAGCATTCAGCCCCTCAGGTAAAATTTGATTATCTGCCATATAATCTGCTAATAGTACAGCTGCCAAGCGAATATCTTTGCTGTCATCATCAATATAGACTGACAAATAACGGGGTGGTATATTAGAGAAATGAAGTATAGTTGAATCCCCATCTACTACCACTCCAAATAAGCCCACAAATTCATCCGGATTCTGACGTGATTTGTAAGCGTCATACAATACCAACTGGCTCACAGCCTCTTGTTCTAACAGTACGGCCTCATAATCAATCAAATACGCTTCGGCATTCTCATACACCTTAACTATCATGTTATTTCCTTCTTTCTATGTGGTCGCTCATTCGAAATAACCCTACTTATTAACTTTCCCAATCTTTAGTAATTTAAACTTCTACAATTAATATTTATATCATATATTAGTAACTCTGTATAGCAAGTTTTTTCAACTGGTCATCGTTGATATTATATCACTAAATCCCATAATTTGTAAATAGTGTTTTATGAAAGGCTTAAATAAAAGGTCTGTTTTATAAATACATGAAAGAGGATACTGATATCAGCATCCTCTTTATATTGTTAATTACTGTTTTTTCGCTGTCCTCTTCTTAGCTGATAGGTAAGCTGTTCCTCCAATTATAAGACCACCGCTGATAACAACGGCAATAACACTGGCAGTCGGAAGTCCCTTATCCTCATTTTCGATATCCTTAGCTGAAGTTGTAGTTACCATAGAATCCTCAGCAGCTAATAGCCTTATATCTGCTCCATCATCTGATGCATCCTCGGCCATATCAGCATCAGCTAAATCATCCACTATGCCGGTCTGCCTTATAAGTTCCGGGTCCATTGCTTCTGCCGGTTCACTTCCATCAATGGACTCTATCTGGATAGTAAGCTTCTCCTCTTCATCAGCCATAAGCTGTTCTCTCTCCCTGATTAGAGCTTCATCTTCAGCACCAGCGGTTACAGGTGTATCACCCATATCCATAATAGGTGTCTCTGATGAAACTGCATTATCAGCATCTATAGTCACAGCATCAGGTGCTACACCCACAGAGTCATAAAGAATTACTTCATCTGTATCTACTACCTTAACTATATCTCTACCAAATTCGTCATATATATATGCAGCGTATTCATCATTATAGGGAGTAATTCCTACCTCAACATAATCATCTGCTACTCCTGTATAGATTACCTTAAAGCCCATTCCTTCAATTTCTTTTACCTGATCCACAAAAAGAAACTGGTCCAGCTCTCTTTGCTTCTCAAACAAAGCACTATCTTGAGGACTAATACTTCCTTGAGAAGAAGATGATACTCCTCCACCTGGCTGAGCAAATGCTGTACCTACATTAACGCTTCCTATTAGAAATGCTGCTATACCTAATCCCAGCGCAGTCTTCTTTATTAAATTTTTCTTTATCATAATTATTTCCTCCAATCTATTACTTGTTCCATTATTAGCTTTAGTATTATTACTTATATTACCCCTATTATGTACCTCCTTTCTTTTGCTTTCTATATATTAGACGGAGACAAACATAAAACCGTTCCATCAGAAATAATCGGTCGAGGTTATCGTAGATTATCCTAACTCTTTTCAATATTTTATAGTTCTTTCGCATATACATGAAATATAAAGAAATACACAGGAGGTATTATGGACGAAGTAGGAATATTTGATATTTCCTTGACGGAGCATCGCTTCTGGCTACAGATTATGGGGGACCATGCAAGATTTATATTTTTTTCATTAGCTGCAAATGAGGTGGATTATCTACAAAGATCTCAGGATTTTATAATTGGATTTGATCAGCTTCTAAACCAGGTTGCTTATACTTCTAATGTAGAAGAGCTTGATCTTATAACCAGGCAGGCATATCAACTAACTATGCAGCTTCGCGAATTCAAACTTTTACTTCTATCTCTCACTCTTAACTCTAATATAAAAATACATCTGACATCCTCATTCATTAATGGCATGTTAAATGAATTAGAGGAGTACATAAGAGTTATCCATTCTCTCAGCAACAATAAGGAGATGCTATATCATCCACTTCATTACCATCTTTTATGGCTGACCGATGCTCTAGGCCATGCAGCCTCAGTATCCGCCAATATGGATTTGATAGAAAAAGATATCATAGATAAGTGTAATTATTATGAATTACAGTTTAATGATTTGCTTATAAAGGCAACCATGATGAATGGATATCTGAGAACACAGCTTGATAATTTTCCTTCCCTAAGTAGACTAAACAAACAGGTAGAAATATTGGTTACTTCATTTAAAGATTTTTTGGAGGAGTTAAAGGATCAAAGGATAAATGGGAAGATACTAGGTACTCTATTTCCCTTGATGGCAGACCATATGGTAAGAGAGGAATGCTACTATCTGTGGAAACTATCCCAAACTGCTGGACTTATAAAAAAGCCTGATTGCGACCCAGCAAGACCCAGAATCGAAGGCTAGATTCAACTAGCACCAGAACATATCTATAATATAAAGGGGGATATAATGGAATTTCAGCAAAGCAGAACCTATGCTAATCTACAAAATGCTTATGAGTTGGAGCTTGGACAAAGTACTCTTTATTCTATATATGGTGATATTCTCAGACAGGCCGGATACCGCCAAATAGCCGATGTCTATGACATATTCCAAAGAAATAATAAGGAGCATGCAAGAATATGGTACAGGCAGCTAAATGAAGGAAACCTACCAAATTCAGAGGAAGCTCTCTCAGCATCAATACAACAAGAATATTATATGGGAAACCAGCTTTACAGGGAATATGCCCAGATTGCTAATGAAGAGGGTTATAGTGATATTGGAGCCCTCTTTAATGGAGTAGCCAATATTGATTTAAATCACGGGCTACAACTGCAAAACTACTATAATGATGTTATAAGAGATCAGGTATTTTGTAAGGATGAAGAAAATCTTTGGATCTGTATGCAATGCGGAAATATATTAAGTGGTTTTTGCGCACCAGAAAGATGTCCTATATGCGGCTTTCCCCAAAGCTTCTATCGTTTATACGGTCAGGATCCTGTATAATCAAATTCGAGCGGGGCTCATCTCTACCTATGATAATTTCTTTATGTAAATGGGGTTGATGCAAAAGTGAGCTATGAATCGCTCCTTATATTTGCATCAACCCCATTTTAGTCATTCCACTTAGCTACTATACTTAGTTTGTAAATAATTGCGTCCAATAAATTACGCCGCCTGACTGATATACTCCGATACCAATTTTCCCAAAGCTTCCATTAAGAATATTAGCCCTGTGTCCAGGAGAATTCATCCAGCCATTTACTACCTCCTGTGGAGAACGCTGACCATAAGCTATATTTTCACCAGCAGTTCTATATGAAATTCCGAATTCCTGCAATACAGTTGAGAATTTGCTTCCATTAGGCCTTGTGTGTGAAAAGGATACCTTGGTCTCCTGTGCACGCTTATCTGCAGCTGCCTTCAGGGTTGCATTTGTGGTTAGAGAAGAAAGTCCTGCCTTTGAGCGCTCAATATTTACAAGCCTTAGAACTTCCTCTGCAAACCCTTGATTAGAGCCGGAATTATTCTTTGGTTGCTCTGTAGGTTCAGGCTTAGAGGGTGTCGTAGGTGTAGGTGTTGCGGACTTTGTAGATGCCGGCTTAGTAGGTGCTGGCATTGTAGAAAGAATATCCTCTAAAGAGCTAATATTTTGAATATTATTCATATTAATATTCTTATATCCGTTCTTTTGTAGCTCATTTACTATATCCTGTATTGAGTTACAATTTGATAAGTCAACATTCTTATATACATATACATTTTTACCATTAGATTTTAAACTATTGGTATATGAATCCTTATTGTTAGCAGCAATACTATTGTTGTTATTATCTTTTACTTCTTTATTATCTGCTTTCTTGTAATTTGTATTATTTACTTTGGTATCATTTACTTTGGTATCATCTACTTTAGTATCATTTACTTTAGTATTTGTTTTCTTATTGGAGGATTTTTTACTATCCTTCTTATCATTTGTTTTTACAGTATCATTCTTATCTTCCTTATCCTTTACCTTATCTGTAGCTATATCTTCAAGGTCTTCAGCTTTAGGGGAAGCTACTTCTACCTCAGAAGCTTTATCTTCTGGTTTTTCAGATTCTTTGACTTCAGCCTCATCAGCATAATCTGCTTGCTCCACTGCTTCAACGTCTTGGGATATATTAAGTTCTTCCTTATATCTATCTATGATTACATCATCATTTGATGCAAGCTGACTAACGCCGAATGTACCTGCAAGTGACAGTGCTAGTGAACATAAAGTTACGATTATTTTCTTCATTCTTTATACCTCCTGATTGGTGTCTTTCTTGCTGCCCCTTAAGACTACCATAGTAGAACATCGTCATCAACCGACAATTAATGGTGTTCCACCTAATCACTGGAAATCATCTGCCTTATTTTAACTTGAATTTTAGCATGATTTGTATTATGTTTTTCATTTATTTTCCATGTACTCATTGGCTTAACACCGTGCTTTAGCCACTTCTATACATATGGAATATATTTACTCATGCTTAGGGGAGAGGAATTATACTTCTTCTTTTTAACAGTATAAAAGGATAGATATTATTTCGTAAATTTTAAATAAACGTTACATTTATATTAAATTAAGTGGTGTTTTTTCCATTATTACGAAATTTTATTATTATATTAATCGTATAATAGGGTCACAAATTGAATAAATACTGCCAATCTACTTACACTAATAGCATAAGAGCTAGCAAATACAAAACATAATATAAAAGGAGAATGCTTATGGATAGATTCAATGATAACAGAGCAACACCTAAGAAAAGAACCGGAGTTAAGAATGCAACCAACACTACTGACAGAGAAAATGATAATTATAAAGAAGCCACTCAGATAATGGCACCGGAAATCGAACAGCCTAACCCTTCAAACGCTACCCCCTCTATTCCAACTGAAATGCCTGCCAGGGACATAAAGTGATATTAGGGCTGCCTTAAAATATATGCGGTGTATACCAGCAAATATTTTAAGGCAGCCCTGTATTAATTAATTGTTATCTTATTAGTCCGGTTTAGCATCTCTGAGGATTCGTCTAAGGAATTCTCTTGTCCGCTCTTCCTTTGGATTATTGAATATTTCTTCAGGGGTGCCTTCCTCTGTAATAACACCTTGATCCATGAACACTACCCTGTCAGCCACCTCACTGGCAAATCCCATCTCATGAGTTACCACCAGCATGGTTAATCCACTCTTTGCAAGTTCTTTCATGACAGCCAATACCTCACCTACCATCTCTGGATCTAATGCTGAGGTTGGCTCATCAAATAGCATAACATCCGGCTCCATAGATAGAGCTCTAGCTATGGCCACCCTTTGCTTCATGCCTCCTGAAAGTTGCCTTGGCTTTGCATTGATATACTGATCCATGCCAACCACCTTTAAGAATTTCATAGCAACTTCCTCGGCTTCCTCCTTACTACGATGTAGTACTTTCATCTGCCCGATTGTACAGTTACTCAGCACATTATGATTATTAAATAAGTTAAATTGCTGGAAAACCATACCCAACTTTGTTCTATATGCATAAACGTCGTGCTTATTATCTAAAACATTATTTCCATGATAAATAATTTCTCCACCACTGGGCTTCTCTAGTAGATTAATACAGCGAAGAAGTGTTGATTTTCCTGAGCCAGAGGCACCTATTATACATACAACCTCACCCTTATTTACAGTGAAATTGATATCAGATAATATTTCATTATCACCAAATGATTTACTTAAATGTCGTACTTCTATTATATTATCCATTTACTATACCTCCTTTGAGCTAACAACCAGTTTTACCAGGTTTTTTTACCAAGTCCTCTGGCCTGGCAACCTGCATTTGATTACCTGGAATTACATTGAAATTCTCCGGTCCATCCATTCTCTTTTCAATAAATCTAAGAATCCTGGTGACAGTCACTGTCATTACAAGATAAATTATACTAGCTATCAAGAAGGGCTCAAAGAAACGGAATACATTTCCTGTAATGGAGCTAGTCTGGAAGAATAGCTCTGTCACTGATATAACATTTAATACTGAGCTGTCCTTAATATTTATAACAAACTCATTACCCATAGCAGGTAAAATATTTCTGATTACCTGTGGCAATACCACATAAAGCATTGTTTTTATATGATTCATTCCTAGAGCATGGGCCGCTTCAAATTGACCCCTGTCGACGGAAATAATACCTCCCCTAACTATCTCAGCTGTATATGCACCAGTGTTAATTGATACTATAAATATACCTGCAAACATCTTGTCCATATTTATGTTAAAGAGCATCAGGGAACCATAGAAAATAACCATTGATTGAACGATCATTGGTGTTCCGCGGAATACTTCAATATAAATTGTAAGAATAGCGTTTACTATCTTCATCAAAACTCTTTTAACAACATTATCAGACTGAGGGATGGTACGAATAGTACCAATAATTAATCCGATTATAGCACCTATAATTGTTCCAATTATGGAAATATAGAGAGTCACTCCCGCTCCACGTAGGAACATTGGCCAATAATCAGTGATTATCTTAATAAACCATTTCCATGTCATAACTTCCACCATGCCTTTCTAATTACCAAGCTATATTTTTATATAAACAATCCTTAGCGGAGCGTTTTTTAATAGTATAAACTTACCTATTACATAAAATCAGAGGCCGTCCTAATATCCTATAAGCTACTTAGGACAGCCTCCATATCTAGTTCTTCTTATTCGGACACAGGTTGATTCTTAATAGCCTCATCCATTATTTTTATTCTTTCTTCCTGGGATATTCCAGACAGAATTTCATTTATATCATCAGTTAATTCGCTTTCTTTCCTTAATCCAACTGCTATAGCAGTATCATCAGGTGATGTTTCAAAGCCATCCTCAAATACTACCATGGCAAAATTATTGTTAGCCGCTGTAGCACTTACCCCCTCAGGACGCTCAGATACATATCCATCAATAGCACCAGATTCCAGGGCAACACGCATAGCAGTAAAATCATTCATTGCAGTCTGAAGATTAACGCCTTCGATTTGCTCTATCACGGTATAATGGAATGTGTTAAGCTGTGCAGTAATTTTAGCTCCTGCAAAATCCGATAGCTTTGTAGCATTTTCATAAGCTCCACCCTTTTTTACTACCATAACCAGGTCGGACTCATAATAGTTATCCGAGAAATCTATGGACTCCTTACGCTCAGCCGTCGGAGACATACCAGCTATTATAGCGTCAATCTTTCCTGATATTAAGGCAGGTCCTAATCCTTCCCAATCCGTCTTAACTATAACAAGTTCTTTGCCAAGACCTTCTGCAATTTTCTTTGCTATCTCAACATCATAGCCACCAGCAAATTCTCTAGCACCATCGATGGGTACTGCTCCATTGGAATCGTCAATTTGTGTCCAGTTAAATGGTGGATAATTGGCCTCTAGTCCAACCCTAAAGACATTCCCCTCACCAGTCTCTTTTTTTCCACATGCTACGGCAATTATCATTACCATTACTGTAATGATAGTTAATGCTAATCCTCTTCTTCTCATAATTTCCTCCTCTTTCTAGGCCAGAAGTCTTAAGCTCTGACTCAATTAATAGATACTTCTATCCACCAGGTCTGGGGTTGTCATGTCATGTGTAGGTATATTTATGTAATAGGA
>JAAYPG010000088.1 GCA_012519905.1 Clostridiales bacterium
CCTGCCGTGATATACTCTAATATATAAATCTGGACTTATTACTATTTCATGTTTCATATAAGCAGATTTCTCTAATGCCGAATTACTAAAGGTACTCTAATAGCTCTTGAAAACATTTTTTCTTAACTCCATCCAGTTATTCTGACTATCCGGAATATGTTCCTCTTCCAAATCATAAAAAGCAAAGCGTGAAAAATCATTTAATATAGAATTGAACTTTATCTCTTATGGCTTAGTGTTTTTTACCACTTGGTTTTAATATACCTCCCAGCAACAATATCACTCCATGACATAAGCTGAAACTCAATATTACAAAACCTCATATTTGATCAGCAAAGAGTAGCCTATCTATTTCTACGCCTTACCACTGCAAATACAAGACTCCCTGCCAATCCCATTACTCCAATTATTACTGTAATCTGAGTAAAAAGTCTATTAAAATATTCAACAGAATCAAGCCTATTTAATAAGGTAACATAGGCCAGGAACAGAAACATCCCCATCATTTGTAGGCAGATCATAGATTTATTATCAACATTTTTTTTGATTAATCTTATAAGAAGATACACAAAACCAATAATTAATAGTAAAAAGAGAATACCCCATGCCTTATTAATAAAGGGGCCAAGCTGTGCATTCTCCATAGAAAATACTCTTCTTCCACTTATGACACAATTTATCGAGTAAAACATTAAAGCAATTCCCAAGATAATATCAATCAAGGATAAGACAGCTATTATATAATCCTTTTTTTCTGCAGATTTCATATTTCCCATATCCCCAGTAAATAGGTACAAACCAATCATAGCTATTGGAAATAACACATAATAAATAACTGTAGAAAGGCTGATATAATTAGTACAAAAGTTATATACCCCTAGTCCAACCAGAAGAAGAATTAGTGTAAGGCCAAAGATGTTCATACGTTTCATCTGATTGCGAAACTTTTTAAGACCATCAATCTGCTTTTTTTCAATATTGGGATCCGATATCTCGATATTCTTATATATCTCAAGCTGTCTTTTACACTGATTGCATTCCTCTATATGCTCCTAAACACATTCCTTAGTAGCACATGAACATACTTCATCTGCATAGGAAGGTATAAGATCCTGAATAATATCGCAGTTTATTTTCTTCATTATTAACTCCTCTCCATTTCTTATTCATTTTCCTTTATCAACATAAGTTTCGCTCTGTAGAAGGTGACTCTTGCCCAATTTTCACTTTTGCCCAACATCTGACCAATTTCTTTAAATGCTAAATTACTTAACAACCTAAGTTCTACCACCTGCTTCATCTTTTCTGGTAAGGCCTGTACTTTATCCCAGATATTTGATATTTCAATACGGTTTATTGCTTGCTGTTCAGTATCAGTTCTAGCTATTATAGTTTCATCCAGCTCCACAAAAGAATAGTTTTTGGCCTTTGCCCAATGTTGGTATAGAAGATGTCTTCCAATCTGACACAGCCAAGTAGAAACCTTACAACTGCCATCATATCTATGTATAGATTCTATAGCTTTTAGAAATGAAATGTCTCCTAGGTCAGATCCTCTGCTAAGCTCTCATCCCGGCAAATAGAATATAAGAAGCAAAAGTCTATCTTCGCATTCTGCTTAAATATATCGTCCATAGCTAAGAACCTCCCTTCTACTCTATATATCCTCTTTCTACATATTTCGTTACATAACTTTTGTAATAAGATAATTTTATAACTTTCTCAAACTATATTCTATATTTTATAGAATTCAAAACCTAGCAAAACCCCCTCTACTATATCATAGAGGGGGTTTTGCTAGGAAATTTATATATTAGGCATTATAAGTGTTGACAATGATAATCTCTGGTGTTCTGCTGGTAGCTTCAATCTGCCATTACTCAGCAATTCCTTTATAGAATATAGTAAG
>JAAYPG010000089.1 GCA_012519905.1 Clostridiales bacterium
CCTAAAAAATAATGATAAAAAATTGAATTGTGTTTTTGTTGGCTTATTTGTTTTACCAAAAGACATAACGCTGGAGTTACTTGAACAAACAGTTGAATCAATAAAAGTATATGGAGTATGCAGATGCTCTCAGGAAATTAAAGATAGATATAATTTATAAAGATAAATATCTGTGATATAGAGTTGAAAGGAGGAATTTTAATTTCCTCCTTTCATTATTTTAATAGCAAAGATCAAGATGATAACTGTTCTCAATTAGTTCTTGACATAGATGTTGTGCGTATGTATAATATAAAACACAACATATTGTGTTTTATCTTGTTTATTACTGAAAGGCGTATAGTATTAAGATAAAATAGCATTATATTAATTAATACATGGGGATATACAGTATAGGAGGAAGTAAATGAAGCATTTATTGTCTGATAAATTTTTAAGTACATATCGCAATATGAAAAGCCCGCTTAGCCATATAGGTGAATTTGTATATTTAAGAACCTATTCCAGATATTTGGAGGATAAAAAAAGGAGAGAGACTTGGTTTGAGACGGTTCTTAGAACCACAGAATACAATATTAATTTGGGCATTAAGTATAAGGAGAAAATGGGTCTAAGTGTTAATATGGAAGAGGAAGTAAAGGAAGCTGAACAGCTCTTTGATAAGCTCTTTAATCTAAAGACCTTTACTTCTGGTAGAACTCTTTATATGGGAGGTACTGAGGTGGTGGAGAAGTATCCTTTGTCAAATTACAATTGTGCCTTTACCAATATTGAGAAGTTCTCCGATTTGGTGGATGTGTTTTATCTGCTTATGGTCGGCAGTGGTGTTGGAGTACGTATAACGAGGGAGATGGTAGATAAGCTTCCGAAAGTTCGCCATGTTAGCCTAGAGGGTAGATATGATGGTTCAGTTAGAGCCAAAACTTCTAAAGAGGATATGGAGGATACTAAGTGCATCATTGACAAGGATGATAAGTCTATTGCTGTTATTTTAGTAGGAGACAGCAAGGAGGGCTGGTGTGATGCACTGGAGATCTATTTTAAGCTTATTTCTTTAGATGAATATAAGGATGTTAAGAGAGTTATTATTGATTATAGCTATGTAAGACCTGAAGGAGAAAGGTTAAGAAGATTTGGTGGAAGAGCATCAGGACACAAGTCAATTAAGAGGATGTTTGAGAAAATCAACAAGGTTATAGACCGTAGGGAAGATGGAATCCTTAAGACTCTAGATGCACTTGATATTGCTACCATAATCAGTGAAAACGTAGTCTCTGGTGGTGTAAGAAGAAGTGCTATGATGGTCATTTGTGATGAGGATGATGATGAGGTCATTAATGCCAAAAGAAATATTTATAAGGTGGTTGATGGAAAATGGATTGAGGATACCGATATTTCTCATAGGAAGATGAGTAATAATTCGATTCTCTATAATCATCGTCCGTCTCTAGAGAGAATCAAGGAGATAATAGACTCTATTAAAGTAAATGGAGAACCGGGCTTTATTAACGGTGCAGAGGCTCTAAGAAGAAAGCCGACCTTTAAGGGCTGTAATCCATGTGGGGAAATTCTACTACAATCTAAGCAGTGCTGTAATCTTACAACCAATAATCTTGTTGGCTTTGTTAAGGGAACAGTGCTTGATGAAGAACAGCTGATAGAGACTATAAAGCTCTCAACCAGAGTAGCTATCAGAATGACCTTAGTTGATGTGGAGCTAGCTGAATGGAATAAGGTTATGCAAGAGGACAGAATAATTGGAATATCCCTTACTGGTATGATGGATATGGTTAACAAGACGGGAATGAGCTATGACGACTTAGGGAAGTTGCTTAAGAAGCTTAGAGAGGTGGTTCATAAGGAAGGTAAGAGCTACTCTGCCATGCTTAACATAGATCCTCCCAAGCTTATGACAACCATAAAACCCGAGGGAAGCTTGTCTACACTACCTTGTGTAAGTAGTGGTATTCATTTTGCTCACTCTAATTACTATATCCGCAGAGTAAGGATATCAGTTACCGATCCTTTATATAAGATGATTGAGGCCGAAGGAAGCTTTCCTATCTATAATGAGAATGGACAGACCGATGAGAACTGTACTATTAAGGTTATTGAATTTCCTATAAAGGCTCCTGAGGGAAGGACTAAGTATGATGTGGGTGCTATTGAACAGCTGGAGCTTTATAAGCTATCTATGGAGAACTGGTCTGATCATAATTCATCCATCACAGTCCATGTAAGAGAGCATGAATGGGAGGATATATCACACTGGTTATACGACAATTTTGATTCTGTCGTAGGAATTACTTTCCTTCCTCTTATGGAAGAAACATATCCTCTGCTTCCTTATGAGACAACTAGCCGGGAGGATTATGAAGAGCGTATCCGCCAGGTTAAACCTATTAATTATGAGCTATTAGCTAGCTTTGACAATGATGAGGAGCATGATATTATAGATGCAGAGTGCGAGAGTGGAGCATGTCCAGTCAGATAGTAGCAGTGAAGTATCTACTATAAAAATAATATTTTCTATAAATAAAATATCATAAATAGTATTAATGGATGCAGGGTAGTAGGCTTTTGGCCAAACTATTTGCATCCATTTTAGTATATAAATACCTTATATAATAGAATAGGACACCAATAGAAAGCATAAGATGTGCTAAGAATACTCATATTATGAGGTAACGATATGTCTAATAGCCATGTGGTTATATACGATAAGGTCTTGCAGCAGGATATGTATTATAAGGGTACTGTTATACTTAGTTACACAGTAAGATATCCCTATTTTACTTCGATTAAATATCAAAGAACACTTGATAAATTAAACCACTACTATAAAGTTAGAGCTTATATGTATGTCAAGAAAGATATTATGAACCTATATCAAAATGCAATAATTGAATATGAATATGCAGTGGCTAACAATTTCCCGGTAAGACCATTTGACCTAGTAACAGTATATGAGGTGACCTATAACCAGGATTGTGTTCTTAGTTTATATTTTGATAGGTATGAGTATACAGGTGGTGCCCATGGCATGACAACCAGGACATCAGATTCATGGAACATAGTCAACAGTAGTCCTATTAGAATTAACGAGCTATTCTTAATGACCGAAGATGTGGATTCCATCGTTACAGATGCCATTGTGGAGCAAATTGATTCAGAAGTTCTGGCGGAAGTAGAGTTTTTCCCTTATTTTGAAGACTACAGAACTCTTGTAATAGAAAACTTTGATCCTAATTATTTTTATCTAAATGATAGAGGTGTTATAGTATATTTTCAACTTTATGAAATTGCACCATATGCCTCAGGGATTCCTGAATTTTTATTGCCATATGGAAGTAGTGGCCCAATCCGTCCGAGATACTGCTAAAAATTATTTTTTCCAAGTACTAGGTGAGAACAGTAGTATAATCGGGAATATCTCGAGCCTTCCTACTAACATATTGAACATCATAACAAGCTTTGATAGGTTAGAAAACCCACTGAAATTACCAAGGGGGCCCACAAGTTCAAAACCCGGTCCCACATTATTAAGAGTGGCTACCACGGCAGTAAAGCTAGAGGTAAAATCATAATTATCCAATGATATGATTAAAAAGGAAGTCGAGAATATTAGTATATAGGCTACAAAAAACACATTAATTGATCTAACGGTTTCATTCTCTAGCTTCTTCCCATTAAGCTTGATAACTTTTACACTTCGTCTGTTAAGCAGATAAGACATTTCCTTACCAATGGTTTTAAATAGCACTACAATACGAGAGACCTTCATGCCGCCTCCGGTGCTGCCGGCACATGCACCAATAAACATAAGTAGAAATAGTATTGTCTTTGAGAAACCAGGCCAAAGATTAAAATCTTTTGTGGCATATCCTGTAGTGGTTATTATGGAGGACACTTGAAATGCTGAATGATGAATAGCATCAAAGAAACCATTAAATCCTCCGGTATTAAGTGAGATAAGAATTATTGCACTGATAACTATAATAAAGTACCATTTTACCTCTTCTATTTTGAATGCATCCTTTGCTTTGCGAAGAAGAATAAGATAGTAGAAATTAAAATTAACGCCAAATAAAAACATAAATATAGTGATAACATTTTGAAGGTAGGGAGAATAGGACATAATACTATTATTTTTAATTGCAAAGCCACCTGTTCCTGCTGAGCCGAAAGTAATCGTAAGTGCATCAAACAGAGGCATACCACCGGCTAGAAGTAAAAGGATTTGCAAAATAGTCATTCCAATATAAATTCCATACAGAAGGGCAGCGCTTGTTCTCATTCTTGGGACAAGCTTTTCTACTGAGGGTCCTGTACTTTCGGCACGCATTATATGCATACTTTCTCCTCTTGCTAGTGGAAGAATGGCGAGGATAAACACTAAAACACCCATACCTCCAATCCAGTGAGTGAAGCTTCTCCAAAATAGCATACAATAATCCAAGGCCTCTATGTCACTTAATACACTGGAACCTGTGGTTGAAAAGCCCGATATTATCTCGAACATAGCATCGATGGGGTGAGGAATTTGACCGCTTATAATGAAAGGCAGGGCCCCAAATATGCTGAGGGTAATCCATCCCAAGGCTACAGATATAAAACCCTCCCGGGCATAGAATACCCGGCTTTTAGGTTTGATTCTTGAGAGAAGTATTCCGAATAAAAGGCAGAGCCCCATAGTAATTAAAAAGGCAAACCCATTCTTTTCACCATAAATAATAGCGACTATTATAGGAAGAACCATAAAGGCGGCTTCAAAATTAAGTATCCATCCCAATATATGAATTATAACTGATCTATTCATGTCAGCTCCTTATAATGTAGAGTATTTTTATTTTAGTTCTTATTGAAATTCTTATATTAAAATGTCATTTAAATCATCTAGCCCTGTATTTGTCGTCACTATTATGACAGTATCACCAACCTCGATATGGTCCTGTCCGTTAGGAATAATTATTTTACCTTTACGATTGATACAGCTAACAAGGAGATTTGGTTTAAGATTTAGTTTCTCCAATGGCACACCCAGAAGTTTGGCGTTACTTCTTACATAAAACTCCAGAGCCTCTACTTTGTTATCTACTAGCTTATATAATGTCTCAACATTGCTACCCTTGGAATTTTGCATAGCCCTTATATGTTGTAGAATACGGTCAGCCGTAACCAGTTTGGGATTTATGATTACTCCTAGGGACATTTCTCCGACTATATCATCATAGGTCATCCGTGTTATCTTCGTGAACACTTTTGCACGAGACCGTTTTTTTGCATATAGAGACAGCAGAATATTTTCCTCGTCATAATTGGTTAGTGAAGCAAAGGCTTCTGTATCATCAATCCCCTCTTCTAAAAGCACATTCTTTTCAGTAGCATTGGCATTTATAATCCTTGCGCTGGGAAGTAAGTCGCTAAGCTCCTCACAGCGTTCCGAATTTTGCTCAATAATTGTTACTTTTATGTCTGAAGTCGCTAGTCTCTGTGCAAGATAAACGGTTAAGGTGCCACCACCGATAAGCATGACATTTTTACTTCTGCCGACGAAAATACCTGCTTTCTGAAAGAAATCAATAGCAGTTTTATGAGAGGCTATTATTGAAATTATGTCGTTTGCTTGTAGTAAGAAGCTTCCTGAAGGAATAAACACTTGATCTTCTCGTTCTACGATACAGACCAATACCTTACTTTTAAGTTTTGATGATAGGTTCATTACCTTCATATTGTTTAGAACAGAATGCTCAGGCACATGAAACTTTAGTAATTCAACCTTACCTTTAGCAAAGGTGTCGATTTCTATAGCAGAGGGAAGATTTATCAAGGCTGAAATCTCGATGGCAGTTTCAAGCTCAGGATTAATGGTCATTGATAGTCCCATTTCCTCTTTGATAAATTCTATTTCATCATTATATCCAGGGTTACGTACTCTGGCTATTGTATGGCATTTACCAGCCTTTCTGGCTATTAGACAGCACAGGAGGTTAAGCTCGTCTGAACCAGTTACAGCAATTAAAAGATCTGCCCTTTCAATACCAGCCTCTAAAAGAACATTATAGCTTGCACCGTTTCCGACAATACCCATCACATCCATAAAATTAGTTATATTCTCGACGGATGATGCTTTATTATCTACAACAATGATATCATGGCCTTCCTGATCGAGTTGTTCAGCTAAGGTGGCTCCTACCTTTCCACAACCAACAATAATAATATTCATAATTGTTCCTTTCAAAACGTATGTGTTTTATAGCGTTAATTATAACACTAGAATAAAGAATAAAACAAGTATTCTTGGTATTGGCTACCAGTAATTCAATGATGAAGAAATATTAGACTAGCAGTAGCGGGAGCAGGGTTCAAAAAAACACCACATTATATTGTGACATATAAAGTATGTCGCATATAATGTGGTTACATCATGGTATAATTCACTAATTGTGATTATTCACCGCCAGGGCCACTACGTCCTGGTGAGCTATCAGGTACCTCTGCATGGGTGTTTTTCACAGAGTTTTTAGATTGGTTTCTATTACTGTTCTTAGATGAATTTTTGTTACTGTTCTTAAAATTATTGTTCTTATTCTTCGCCATAATATCTCCTTCCTTAATAAATGAATAGAGTCATTCATTATTATTTCAGGAAATTAGAATATTATACAGGCTGACAGGTAAAATTAGTCAACTAATGTTATGCGTCCCATTCTAAGGTTACTAATAGCCTTTGTATTTAACTCGTATGGATGGTTAGGTAGAATGTTTTCGATATATTCCTTGTTGAAGGCTGCTTCTTCCTCTTTTTTTATCGCATCTTCCACTGCTGTCTCATAGGCTTTCGGAGAATTATTATCAATCATTCTAACTACATAATAGCCATCCTCTTCCTCTATAACCTCAGTAACATCACCATTTTCCATGGCCATCATGATATTCTTAAAGTCTTCTGAGAAATAAGTATCCTTGGCAAGAAAATTGCTAGTTCTGTATCTAAGCTCTTCTTCATCTTCGGAAATAAAGCTGGACCAATCCTCTGTGGTTAGGGCTTCATCTCTAAGATCTGATATTCTATCAAAGACAAGTTGCTTCTCTTTATCACTTAAAGGAACCTGGGAAAAATCCTCTTCATTTGTTTTATTAGTAGAGATGTTCAGGTATTCGATGTCGTATTGTCTATAATCATCATAGCTTATCTCTGCCTCAATTGCTTCTTCATCAATATCTAATGAAGCTATAACATCCTTCTTGTAGCGGTTAGCCAATGTATTCCTTGTAAAGACATCCTTAAGATATTCCTGGGTAAATCCATTCTTCTTAATAAATGTTTCGCTAAAGCCAGAATCATTTAGAATTTTTTCTATATCCTCATCAATCTTGTCAATCTCTTCCTCTGTAAGAGTATAACCTTTTGATATTGCCTCATTATATAGGGTTTCCTCAAATATAAAGTTATTAATTGTCTCTACCTTGGCAAAGTCACGAACGGTCATATCTGAGCTATCACTATAGGGCATGTCCCAATAGGAGCCACCATATAGCTGATTAAAATAATCATAAGTAGACTCTGCGGAATAGAAATAATAGGTCATATCCTCAAGATAATATTTATTTTCATCAATGGTTACTAAGGGACTTTTATATAATTGATCGATAAGTATACCAATAATTAGGGCTAATCCCAATACAGTACCAGTTATAATCCAAACTACCGGACTGATGGTAAACTGCTTCTTATTAGGCTTTTGTGGGCCTTTTATAGCTTTTTTTGATTTGTTCACTTTGCTACCTCCATAGTATTATCATGATGATAATTTTAAACGTTTCTCCGTAGAAGTCAATAGATAAATAGAAGCCATCAGCTATCTGAGCAATTATAGTCTGGTGGAAAATGGTCTAAACTTTAGTTAGAAGAAAATATAATGCGTTGAAATGTAATACTAATATGCTATAATTACTTGAAAAGACATTTATAGGAAAAACAGTTAAAAGGTAGTAGATGGGCTAGCAAAATATTTCGATTGGAGTTTTGTATGGAAGCTTATAATAATAAGGCAATTCAAATAATGAATGAGGTAAATAATGTAGTTATAGGTAAGCGGGTTATAATTGGTAAGGTCCTTACTGCTATATTAGCAAAGGGACATATTTTATTAGAGGATTACCCAGGGGTAGGGAAAACCACACTGGCCTTGGCCTTCTCAAAAGCTATGGCCCTTAAGCATAATAGACTGCAGTTCACTCCAGATGTATTGCCTACTGATGTGTTGGGTTTTCATATGCTAACTAAGGATGGGGAAAGCTATCAGTACAAACCGGGTGCTATTATGTGTAATTTGTTTCTAGCTGATGAAATCAATAGGACATCCAGCAAGACACAGTCTGCCTTGCTTGAGGTTATGGAGGAGGGGAAGGTAACTGTGGATAGTGTTACAAGGGATGTTCCCAAGCCCTTTGTAGTTATGGCGACTCAAAATCCTATTGGTTCCATAGGTACTCAGATGCTACCAGAATCACAGCTGGATAGATTTATGATTAGACTATCTATGGGATATCCTGATATAAAGAGTGAAATCAATATACTAAAGCATAGGCAAAGCTCAAACCCATTGGAGAATGTTGTTCAAGTGGTAGAAGCGGATGAGATACTAAGAATGCAGAATATGGTGGAGGAGGTCTATATCCACGATTCTATATATGAATATATAACCTTGTTGGTTAAGCAAACCAGGGATAATCCTTTGGTGGAATTAGGGGTAAGCCCTAGAGGTTCCTTAGCAATTATGAACATGGTAAAGGCCACAGCATTTTTAAGTGGTAGGGATTATGTAATACCCTCAGATGTAAGCTATATATTCAAGGATGTAGCTGCCCACAGGATGATATTGAGAGCTAAAGCAAGGGTGAACAATATAACTGTGGACAACCTCCTAGATGATATATTAAGGGTAGTCAGGCCGCCAAGAATTACTTCAAAGGGGTCGGTAGCTGAGTATGGGGATATAAGATAGATTAACATTTTGCAGAACATATGAAAGGTTATGATATAGATGCTGCACAATAAAATCAGATATATGGCGACCATTATAACTATGGGATTGTTAGCCATTTTATATAACGAGTATTACATGGGAATCCTATTTCTAACAGTATTGGTATCGCCCTTTCTTTTGTTTGCAATTCTAAGCTATGTATATGGAAAGCTGACCTATGAGTTGAATACTGTTGTTCATGTAGCGGCTATAGGGGAGACCATACCTGTAACTATTCAGCTTCATAACCCGACCGTATTTCCTTTATCTAATATATGTATAACACTTAGCTACAACAATACATTTTCTAATATAAACAAGAGCTATAAGAGGGATTTTTTTGTAGCAATTGATAGAAAAGCTACAACAACTGTTACATGTAATTTAATATCAGAGCATGCGGGAAATCTGAATGTTTCAATTTCAAAGGTACGGATATTTGATTATCTAAAGCTGTTCTCCTTAAGAGAAAGGCCTAATAAAGAAATCAAGGTAGCGATTCTTCCTCATTACCATGAACTCACAAAAGATTATCTGATGAATAGCTCAAATATGCAGGTGGAAAATGATAACTTCTCTACTATAAAAGGGGGAGATGACCCTTCAGAGGTGTTTGCTATCAGGGAGTATAGGGAGGGTGATCGACCGTCGAGGATACACTGGAAGCTTAGTATAAAGCAGGATCAGTTGATGATAAAGGACTTTAGTGAACCGATTAATTGCTCTGTGGTTATATTTGCAGACATGGGTATTCCGAGGGATGTTGAGCTACTTGAGACATCTGATACTATATTAGAATCCGCCCTATCTCTTTCCTATACTTTTATGCTGAAAGGACAGATACATTATTTAAGCTGGTATGACAAGCATCTTTGCTCTTGCAGAAGGGTTAGAATAGTTAATGAAAAGGACTTGTTTGAGGCGGTTGATGGCTTGCTTAACAGTGGCCCCTATATTGAGGATATTGATATGCTAGCGACATATTATGCGGAATATCCAAATGATCAATATACGGATTTGCTCTATGTAACCAATATGTTAACACATAAGCAATTGGATTCTCTGATGCTAATAAAAGCTATTGATAGACAGATTCTATATATTAGTCAGGCCCAATATGATGAGGATCATGAGGGTGTAGATATAGACCAGGATATTCCTATTGACAGTGAACTTGCTAGGAAGATCACTGAGAAAGGCATGAGTTTATGTTCCATAGACTCATCCAATATGAAGATTGAATTGGAAGGATTAGGCTAGAAGTGATGGTGGTCAGATGGTAAAGAGGAGAAGAGAGGATATAGAATTTAATAGTATTATATATCTATCAGAGGATAACCATAAAAAACTTCCCATATATATGAGGCTGTTACAGGCATTTATCATATATATTGGTAGCTATTGCTTTATGTCAATCTTTATTAAATGCTTTGACCTGCAGATTATTAATATCTATATTATTTTAGCAATATTAAGTTCAGGTGTAATATTTTCATCCTTTATAATCTTCCCAAGATATAATCTTATAAAACTAGTCATAGTACTTACCGTATATGCCGGAATTTTATATAACAGATATGAACAATTAAAGAATGGCTTCTTTCTTTTAGAGAATGCCATTATAAAGCGTGCCAGTTATTATTATGAATTTCCTGAGTTTAGCTTTGTTGCAGACCGCAGTATGGCTGCTAGGGATGTCACCTTACTGCTGATTATGATAATAATACCTGTGGTAGGAATAATTACTATGGCCCTACTAGGTCGTATTGGAAAGATTATATGTTATATAGTTATGCTTCTTCCTGTAATAATTAGTTTATCCATGGGTGTTACTCCACCTGAAATTGAACTGATATCCTATATACTTGTATTTCTATTCTTGATTGTATCTAATGGGTTTTCCCATGATAAATCCTCTTTGCATAAAAGTCTTAACAATAGTAAAAAAAATAATCAAAATATGCTTTATCGTATTAGCTTAAAATCAGCATCCATATTCTGCTTATTGGTGCTCTTGCTATTTCTATTAATTAAGCAGCTTGTTCCACAAGAGGAATATAATGACTTTAATAGTGTATATGAGATGAAGACAGAGATACAAAGCTTTATGACGGAGTTCTCCATAGTGGATTTTGCCAGTAAACTCAATAGTATCAAGTGGAATATAGGTCCCAATAGACTTGTAGGTACAGGAGGTTTGGGTCTAGGTGAGCTTGGTGGTGTAGATCAGGTAATTTACGATGAAACAGAGCACCTGCACATAAGGGCGCCGCTACAATCAGTAATTGAGGGCATATATTTAAAGGGGTATATAGGCAGCAGATATACTGGAGACAGCTGGGAGACCCATGCAAGGCAAAGTAAAAAAAATTATGATGAGATGGTATCTAAAATCTCACTAGAGGATTATGAGCCTGCCATAGGGGCCACAATATTATTAGATCAAATTCCCTTCAGGGATAATATCAACCAAGGGAGAATAGAGATTAGCTATGACAGGGCCAACAGAAAATATATATATGCGCCCTACTTTACAATGTTTGATGAAGAAACTGAGGTTAGCTTTGAATATGATTTGAGTGCTATTGCTAACAAAGAGGTTGAAGTAGGCATCTATAATTATTGTTATAATCTACCCGATTATAGTGATTACACAATGCTATATAATGAGTCGGGATTTTATGCTCTGTCATCGCTGGCAGCTTATTCTAAGCTTAAGAAATTTCATGAAAATGAAAAAATATATCGGGATTTTGTCTATGAAACCTATACAATGCTTCCTGAGAAAGGGCTTGATAGACTAAAGCATGATTTCTCAAGAAAGCAGCTAGGGGCTGCAGCAGAGAATCTAAAGGGGGCAATAGAATATGTTAAGGATTATTTAAATCAAAACATGAGTTATTCCCTATCACCTGGAAGACTTCCAAGTAACAAGGATTTTGTAGAGTATTTTCTTTATGAGAATAAAATTGGTTACTGCGCCCATTTTGCCTCTGCTGGAGCCTTGATGCTGAGAGCTATGGGTTATCCAGCCAGATATGTTGAAGGTTATGCCATTAATAGATCTGATTTAATGAATCAAACATTGACATCATTTATTGATGATGGGAACCATACAGTAGACATTGTAGTAAGGGATTATAATGCCCATGCCTGGGTTGAGGTATATTATGATGGCTTTGGTTGGATACCGGTGGAATTTACAGGTGGCTCAGGGATGGAGGACATGGTCGAACTTATAGGTGACATTGACTATGAGAGCCAGGAAACAATATATGATAATCCTGCCATGCACACTGCTATAACACCAAGTCCAACGGAGTTACCCCCTATGGAAATAGAAGCATCAGAACCTGGACAGGATGAGGAAGTTAAGGGCGATGAACTTGAACTTATAGGGAAGGAAGGAGAAAGCTTAGAGAAGGAATTTAGATGGTATGGTCTATTTATCTTTCTTTTTGTTCCATTAGCCTGTGTTATAGTATATCAGCTACTAAGGCTAAGGCGAAATAAGGTTATGGATAGGACTAAGGACTGCTATAGTAAAAAAGCCTTAAGGCTATATAAAGCAATTGAGGGACTGTTTATTATTAATAAGGGGCTTCCTAAGAGGGCTAAGAGCTTAGAGGATTTTGAGGAATATGCCAAGAGCAACCTGGTCCTTGTCCCGGTGGAGGATTTTGAAGCATGTATGGATACAGTAAGAAAAGCTAGGTTTGGTAGAGGCTCAATAAGTTCTACTGAATATATGATAGTAGAAAGATTTTATATTAATTTCCGCAACAAAATCTATAATGGACTGCCTCTTAAAAAGAAGTTATTTTTTAATATTTTTCATCATCAGAAATAATTAAATATATATTGCTGTCCCCTTATATTAAAATCTGTTTAAAATAGTGTAAAATTATCGCAAACTTGGAATATAGTGTGATATACTGACTCTAAGTTAATTAAAGGATTTATATGAAAGGGAGGAATATACTATGGGAAAAATTATTACTATCAGCAGGCAGTATGGAAGTGGCGGAAGGGAAATAGGAGAGAAGCTGGCTAAGAGATTAGGTATTCCTTTCTATGACAAGGAATTAATTACAAGGGCTGCAAAGGAGAGTGGATTCTCTGAAGCTGCATTTGAAAACGTGGAGAAAAAGGCAACTAACAGCCTCCTATATTCAATAGCTATGGGTATGAATGCATACGGTAATCATGATATTGGTTTTACCAATCTGTCCTTAGATGACCAAGTATATTTAGCCCAATCCAATGTAATTAGAAAAATAGCTACAGAAGGCCCTGGTGTTATAGTAGGAAGGTGTGCAGATTATATCCTAAGAGATAAAGCAGATGTTGTTCATGTATTTATTTGGGCTGATTTGAAATTTAGAAAAGAGAGAGCAGTTAAGCTATATAATATGCCAGAGGAAAGAGCGGAAGAGAAGATACTAAAAATTGATAAACGAAGGGCCAACTATTATAACTACCATGCCAGTGATAAATGGGGCAGGGCAGAAAACTACCATTTATCTATACGAAGTGACTATGTTGGTATAGATAATTCGGTAGAGCTTCTAGCAAACTATATTAAATTTAGCGAAAGGGGCTAGTATATATCATATGAAACTTGGAGATAGGGTTAACCGAAAATACATGCAAATATCATTATATGTCATTATCACGGCTATTATAATTTATGTACTATCATTAATTGCTAAAAACGCACCCATGATTATTGTTTATCTAATGGGTAAGTTCAGCTGGCTACTACGGGTTGTCAGGCCTGTAATATTAGGATTTATTTTTGCCTATCTTATGCATCCTATAGTTAATTTTTTTGAGACTAAATTTAAAAAGTTTAAGATATTTAGAAAAATGAAAAGACCTAGAACCTGGGCAGCAATTTTATCTGTTTTTATTTTCTTCATAGCTATAGTGGGTTTGGTATCCCTATTGATATATAGTGTGACTGACCAGTTGAGATTAGCCAACTTTGATGATGTTGTAAAGCTGTTAGAAGGGTATAAGAAGAGTCTAGAGTCCTTCTATAATTCTATTCTTCAAAACATGGAGAAGTTGGACATTCGTTCCTACCAGCTAGAGCAGTATGTAGAGGATACCCTAACAGTAGTATTAGATGCTTTAACGGATTTTGTAGAGAGCATAGTAAATGCTATTAAAAACATATCAGGATATTTTACTACTATAATTTTTGGCTTTATCATAGGCTTTTATTTTATAATTGACGGCAAGATGTTTACTTTATATTTAAGAAAGACTTTCAATGCCTTGTTTTCTAAGAACACTAATAGAAAGCTATCTGTTATTCTTAGCGATCTGGATTATGCTTTTTCTGGATATGTAAGGGGGCAGCTGGCGGATGCTTTTATCATGATGATATTAATAAGTTTAGTGCTTTCAATTACTGGCGTTAAATTTGCTTTAGTAATAGGTATATTCGCAGGACTTGGTAACCTAATACCATATTTTGGGCCTATTGTTGCATATTTTAGTACAGCTATAGTCTGTATAATAAACGGAGAAATGCAAAAGCTTGTCATTTCAATCATAATACTTATAATAGTACAATTTATTGATGGAAATTTTATTGGTCCAAAGCTTCTAAGTAAATCCATTAAAATACATCCATTGATAATAATAATATCGCTGATTTTTGGTAGTGCTATTGGTGGATTCTTAGGGATGCTATTAGCGGTTCCCGTAGGTGCTTACCTTAAGCTGATATTTGTAAGATATATAGACAATAAAACCAATAAAAAGAATGAAATGGAGAAGGCCACAATTGCTAGTGGAAAAGAGGTTAATAAGAGTTAAGTCTTTGCCAGCAAAATAAAATACTAAAAAGTTAAATTTATATGGATACCTATAATTAGCTAAATCGTCTAATATTTATCATAACAGGAAAATGTAAGAAAAAATTAAGATTTTATTTAAATAATATTTAAGTATTTTAGTGTAGCATTGTAAGGAGATACTTGCTTTTTATATAGGAAGGTGTGGAATGAAAAATAAAAATGAAAACATCATAGAAGTTAAAAACGCCAAAAAAATATATAGAATGGGTAAGGAAAAAATTGTTGCGGTAGATGATGTAAGCTTTACTGTCAAAAAAGGTGAATTCTGCTGTCTTTATGGTGCATCGGGGTCAGGTAAATCTACTCTCTTAAATTTAATGGCAGGAATAGAGAAGCTTACTGGCGGTCAAATCATAATTAAGGGACGTAACATACATAGAATGAGCGAGAAGGGGCTGGCAAAGTTCAGACAAAACAGCCTAGGCTTCGTATTCCAGTCATATAACCTGTTAAATTCCATGACTGCTCTGGAGAATGTAGAACTACCCCTGATATTTAAGCACATGAATAGAAAACGAAGGCGTAGACTAGCTAGACAGATGCTAATTAATGTAGGCTTAGGTGACCGGCAGAAGCATAAGCCTAAAGAGATGAGTGGAGGTCAGCAACAGAGGGTAGGTATAGCAAGAGCCTTTGTCAGTAATCCTGAGATTGTATTTGCCGATGAGCCAACCGGTAATCTGGATTCTAAGACCAGTAAGGAGGTAATGGATATCATCAAGAATATGGCAAAGGCAAATAACCAAACCATTGTGATGGTTACCCATGACAAGGATCTTGCAGAATATGCGGATAGGATAATACATATCTTTGATGGAAGGATTGAGGAGATAGTTGATCTAAAAAAAGAGAAGGCTATTGAGCAGGAAGAATTAGAGCCGGATCAAGAGCTGAGTGATGCTTACATTGAAGGTGGAGTAATACCCGCAGAAAATCCGGGATAAGATATACAGCTTAGTCTATTAAATAGGGTTGAATTTTTATCAGAAATTATATAGGAAGTAGAGGGATATTAAATGAGGAAAAAAGCGAAAATATTAGTTATTTTGCCATTATTGGCTGTATTGATGTTATCTATTAATTTTCTTAAAAATAATGTCGTGATTAAGGCGCAAGGAAATCATGTAATTATTACTGAAAGAGAAGTCTTTTTACTAATTCCAGGTGAAACAAGGACAGTAAGGATTCCAATTAAAGCAGTTGGTGACACCATATATGCACCGATAGTTATGGCGGAAGCTGAAACTGCACCAATGACTCTGTCTCAGCCTAAACTAACTTTAGAAGGATTTGAAAATCCGCCAAATGTGCTGACTCCGTATACAACCCAATATATTGAGTTAGAAATTACAACTGATGAGACAGCTAAAATAGGTGTATATCCTATCGACTTGATAGTTAGTGGGACTTCATATGTTATGGGAGAACAAATTTCTGTTGATACAAAACTGACCATTAACACTCAAATATTAGAGGAGAAGGAACCTGCTCAATTAACTGTTAATGAGATTGAAGTAGATAATCTAACGATAGGAAAGAGTTCAAACCTATCCTTTAGGGTAAATAATGTAGGTGAAATTACAGCTAGAAATGTATATGTAAGTATTGATTATGCAGAGACAGGTTTAGTTGCCGGATATTCCGCTAAGAATATAAAGATAGATGATATAGCTAGTAAGAAGAATGCATTTGTTAGAGTACCCATTTCTACTCTACCTACAGCAGAACCTGGTATAAAAACACTTACTATCAATCTTGATTATAAGATACAGGACGGGACTGTATTTAAGGAAAGTCGTGATATTTATGTTAACCTTAAAGAAAGTGACAAAGCACCAAATCTTATCATGGATGGTTTCACATATAATACAATGGCAAAGTCAGGTGAAGGACTTGGATTAGTTTTAAATATCAAGAATAATGGTATATCTAACGCTGTAAATCCTCGTATCTATGTGGATGAATCTAGTGTCGGATCATCGAAATTTATTAAAGACTTTTTTACAGAATACATAGAGTTAAGAGATATTAAGAATAATCAAACTATTAAGGTAGATGTACCCCTAATAGTTTCAAAGACAAATAAGGGTGGAGAACAAGATATCAAACTCAATTTGGTTTATTTTGATGCTGAAGGAGTAGAGTATAAATCCACTGTAACAATATATCCTTATATAGAAGCAGAAGGAATTTCTGAGGATGGTAAACCCATAGTTATAATCAGCAATGTATTGCAGTCTCCTAAGCAGCCTGTGGCAGGCGGTAGGCTTGAGGTTTCCTTTGACATGGAGAATAAGAGTACAATTGATTTAAATGAGTTTAAAATCTCACTTGGAGATCTTTCAACAAAAAATACATTTATACCGGTAAAGGCAGAACCTTATCTATATTTTGGTACGCTAAAGGCGGGAGAAATAAAAAGAGTTAACATTCCTCTAACAGTTTCTGAGGAAATACAGGAAGGTTTGAATAATTTAACAATTAATTATTCTTATATCGGCGATGAGGATACTGTCAATATACCTATTCTTGATGTCCAGAATGACCTAGGAAGTGCCAGTAAGCCAAGACTTATTGTAAGTAAATATGAAGCTGATATAGAAGAGCTAAGAGCAGGTAGTGTATTTAATTTTAATTTTGATATTCGTAATACCCACTCATCAGTGGCTGCTAAAAATATAATAATAACATTATCGGGTAAATCATCGTCAGGACAGGAGATTTTTTCGGTTACGCAGGGCAGTAATAGCTTCTTTGTAAGCAAGATAGGGCCCGGAGAGACATTTTCTGGAATGCTGGAAATGAAGGTTAAGTCTGACGCGGCTACTAGTGCCTATCCTATAAAAGTTACAATAGAGTATGAATATGATGGAATTGAGCCAAATCCCACCACCGGAAAAATAGGTGAGACTGAGGAGCACGAGTTAAACTTACAGGTTATTGAGAACGCTAGACCTGTTGTAGATCGTGTTGATGTATATTCCTGGGATAGGGGTGTAGTAGTAGGCAATCCCGCAACCCTGTCATTTGAATTCTATAACATGGGTAAGTCCACACTAAACAACGTGATAGCAACAGTTGAGGGGGACTTCGTGAGTAGCGGTGGTTCCATGTACTTTATGGGTAATGTAGTGGCAGGAGGCAATGCCTATGCAGAGTTTGAGGTAATTCCTAACGTAGAGGGGACTGCATATGGAGTTTTAAAGATAACCTATGAAGACAGCAATGGGGAAGAGCAAGTTTACACCAAAGAGTTTGAAGCCTTTGTTATGGGTGAACAGATATGGGATCCCGGTATGAATGGTGATGATGGAATCGGAGTATATAATCCTATAGTACCTGAGCCTAAGAAGGTAATAATGCCTGTATGGTTATTTGTGGTATTGCAGGTCGCCATATTAATTATATTTATGCCTATAAGTAGAAAAGTTATTATTAATATTTATAAGAGTAGGCTTCGTAAAAAGGATGAAGAAATGTATTAAAGTTCCTAATAAGTGAAGTTCAGTTTATTGGGTGAATGGAGGATTATAATGAGTAAATTAATCATGATGGAAAGAGATGTAGCAGTTACAAGCAGTGAAGCCGTTACGGAGCAAGTAGCCCCTGAAGAAAATATTTCAGTAGAGAATGAGACTGATGTAACTATAGATTATGAAGCTTCTGATGATGCTTTAGAACTTGAGGGGAATGAAGAGTCTGGTCATTCAGCTGATGAGGCTTATGAGGATGAACCAGTGGAAGATTATATAGAGGGTGATATAAATACAGAAGCAGGTATTGGTGAGGACGCATATATAGACGATAGCTTTTATACTGATACTGGCATGTATGAAGGTGGATATAGTGAGACTGGCATGGAGACAGGAATGGTAGAGGTTAAGGATCCCCTATTATCTTCTTGGCCCTTTGTAATAGGAATTTCAGTTGGAGTTCTTATAGTAAGCATAGCACTTGGAGCCCTATTGGCAAGGTTGAAAATTAAAAAAGGAATTGATCTTTATGAAGATTAGTGATTTGCTTAGAATGGGCTTAAGAAGCCTTTTCAGAAGAAAGGTTAGAACCATATTGACAGTACTGGGCGTGGTTATTGGATGCTTATTCATTATCATAACCATATCTATAGGTCATGGGATGGATAAAAGCTTTGAGACTCAGGTTAAGGAATATGGTAGTCTCACCGCTATAACCGTGAGTAAATATGGCATGATATATGATGAGAATGGCAATTGGGCTGGGAGTCAAGATCAGAAGCTTGATAAGGACTTACTCGAAAAAATCAAGGCTATAGACCATGTCAGGGCAGTTACTCCCGTATTAAGTGGCGAAGGGGAGCTTTGGTCAGGTAAGTATCGTAGTGGAATCGGTATTATGGCTATGGATATGGCTTCCTTCGATGATTTTGAATTTCCTGAATTGGTTTATGGGGAATATCCGACTGAGGAGGATAATTCCACTATGATATTTGGTCATTATTTGCCATGGGAATTTTATGACCAATATTACCGAAGCTTTAAGCAGGTTGACCTAGAAAAAGATCAGCTGGTCTTTAAGTTTTATAATTGGCAATATAAGAGAAATGAGCGAAAGAGAGAGTTTGTGCTTCCAGTTAAGAATATAGCCAAGATGGAAGAAACAAAATCAAATTTTGACTACAACATATACATGGATATAGATTATTTCGAAAAAATATATCTGCAGTATTGTAATACCCTTACCTTAGATGATAGGAAAAAAGCCATAAAGGTCTTGGATGAATATCAAGAAATAAGGTTGAATGTGGACAATATTGATAATGTGGAAGAGGTTCAGGATAAGATTAAAGAGCTGGGTTTTCAATCTGAGAGCTTACTGCAATTTTTAAAACCAACTATTGAAGCCT
Source organism: Clostridiales bacterium (assembly GCA_012519905.1). Classification (GTDB taxonomy): domain Bacteria; phylum Bacillota; class Clostridia; order Lachnospirales; family Lachnospiraceae; genus Mobilitalea. The sequence continues at coordinate 19,785 of JAAYPG010000089.1, forward strand.
CGAAAACATTACAACTTATATTCTTCTTCTTGGGTGCGGTATCTATGTTCGTATCCGCCATTAGTATTGCCAATACCATGGTTATGTCCATCTACGAAAGAACTAAGGAAATCGGTGTTATGAAGGTTCTAGGATGCGTGGTTAAGGATATTCGCCTTTTGTTCCTCTTTGAAGCAGGTATGATTGGATTTTTGGGAGGAGTGACAGGAGTTGGCCTTGGTTATCTGGCCTCTTATCTGATTAATAAATATGGGCAACCATTATTTGGTGCCTTAATGACAGGAGGCAGTCCAATGGGTGATGTGGCCGGGGCTACATACTCTATAATACCATTATATCTGCCAGTTCTCGGTCTTAGTATATCTGTGGTGGTTGGTCTTCTTTCTGGATATTTTCCTGCAAGAAGGGCAACAAAGATTAGTGCCATAGAAGCCATGAGAACAGAAAATTAAAATATTGATTAGGAGGGAGCTTATATAGTTATAATGCCCCTCCTTCTTTATGCAAACTAAATGTAAGTCCTATGATAACACTTGAATTGATTTTTGCTTGAGATATGGTATAATGAGAAAAAATGTATAACGAGGTGAGGGCTATGGTATGTAATTCCTGTGGAAGAGATAATAAAAATGAAAACGCTAATTTCTGTGAATACTGCGGAGAATCATTTCGTGAGAGCAACGTAGAGAAAATCGAAACCACATATAATTATTCAAACCAAAGCGGAACAGGAAATGCATCCGCTACACCACTTATGGCTAGTCAAGCTGTGGGGAATGGGAAGAATGAGAAGCCGGTTTCTTTTTTAAACTGGCTTGGTACTTATGCGATCATGTTTATTCCTTTTGTAGGAGGTATAGTATTTTTTGTTATGCTGATAATATGGTCAGTAAGCAGTAATGTTCCTGAAAGCAAAAAGAATTGGGCGCGGGCAAACCTTGTATTTATGGTGATTTTGATTATTATTGCTTTGATTTTTGTATTGATGGTTTTTTCAATGCTAAAAAATCCATTATTCCAGGAAATATTCCAAGAAAGCTTTGAAAGTGAAATGGAAAGGTACAACAACTTATTTAATGATTTTAGTTACTAAACAGAGAGGAAGATTGACATGAGTAAAATCAGGACTAGATATGCACCGAGTCCTACAGGTAAAATGCATGTAGGTAATTTAAGAACTGCATTATATGAGTATTTAATCGCAAAGCATGAAGATGGTACCTTTATTTTACGAATTGAGGATACAGATCAGGAGCGCTATGTAGATGGTGCTATAGAAATTATATATCGTACCCTTGCTGGTACGGGTCTTATTCATGATGAGGGCCCTGATAAGGATGGGGGATATGGTCCATATGTTCAGAGTGAGCGAGTTGCTTCAGGTATTTATATGGAATATGCTAAAAGGCTGATAGAAAAAGGTTCAGCCTATTACTGCTTTTGTAGTAAGGAGCGTTTGGCTACCCTTAAAAAGGCTGTAGGAACTATTTCTGAGGACGATGAGGGTGGGGTTAAGGAAATCAACAAGTATGATAAGCATTGTCTACATCTGTCCAAGGAGGAAATAGAGAAAAACCTCGCTGATGGTATTCCTTATGTTATTCGTCAGAATATGCCTCTTGAAGGAACAACTTCATTTCACGATGCTATATTTGGCGATATAACTGTAGACAATGAAGAGCTAGATGACATGATACTTATTAAGTCAGATGGCTATCCCACCTATAATTTTGCAAACGTTGTTGACGACCATCTTATGAAGATAACCCATGTTGTAAGAGGTAATGAGTACTTATCTTCGACGCCTAAGTACACTAGACTTTATCAGGATTTTGGTTGGGAAGAACCTGTATACGTGCATCTGCCCCTTATAACCAATGAGGACCATAAAAAACTCAGTAAGCGTAGCGGTCATTCCTCTTATGAAGATTTACTAGAGCAGGGCTTTTTATCAGATGCTATTGTGAATTTTGTAGCACTTCTGGGTTGGAGTTCACCACATAATAAGGAGATTATGTCCCTAGATGAGATTATAAGGGACTTCGATTATCGAAAAATCAATAAATCCCCTGCAGTCTTTGATATGGTTAAGCTTCGTTGGATGAATGGAGAATATATCAAGAAGATGGATGAGGATGAGTTCTATAAGATGGCTGAACCTTATATAAAGGATGCAATTCATAAGGACCTAGATTATAGAAGAATAGCCAATCTGGTGAAGACCAGGATAGAAACCCTATGCGATATAGGTGATATGATAGATTTCTTTGATGAGCTTCCAGATTATGATGTGGAGATGTTTACCCATAAGAAGATGAAGACTAACTCTGAAAATTCACTAAATGTATTAGAAGAGATATTGCCAAGATTCGAAGCTCTTGAGGATTATTCTGAGCCCTCTATTGAGAATCTTATTATGTCCTATGTATCTGAGAAGCAAATCAAAAACGGCCAAGTGTTATGGCCTATTAGAACTGCTGTATCAGGTAAGCAATCAACACCTGGTGGGGCATATGAAATCATGAGTATTCTCGGTAAGGAAGAGAGCTTGAGACGTATTAGGGTTGCTATTGATAAGCTAAATATCCAAGGATAAATTATATGAAAGAAACAGTATGCCTTATGTACACATCTTTTGTGCTACATAAAGCATACTGTTATATAAATTTATTAATATCAAGATTATCTTATATTGTTTATGTTCCTTGTCAAAACTGATTTATCTAGTCTATTTAAGTCTTATTTATCTTTTTACTACCCTTTAATTTCTATTATTAGGCAATTGCGAAACTCACGAAAACCATTGTATCTTGTGTAAGTTTAACAAGGACCACAAGCAGGTACTCTGAGACTGTCGGTACTTAGGTGACGTACTTTGGCACCTTATGTACCGTTACGAGGCGAAGGTAGCGGAAGCGGGCCTGCGATGGTTTGTTAAACTTGCACAGGATCATAAAGTAAGGTAGAGTTTTGCAATTACCTATAATTATCTATTATAGCTATAAGGAGGAGATTATAATCCAATTAACTCCTATATTATTGGATTATGCAAAAATATTTATGGAATTAAATCAGGCACAGAAAAATGCTGTAAGGCATAAGGATGGGCCAATGCTAGTATTGGCGGGTCCAGGTTCTGGAAAGACCTTAGTTATAACAGAACGTACAAAACATTTGATAGAAGAATATCATATACCAGAAGAAAGTATATTGGTAATTACATTTACCCGGGCTGCGGCTGCTGAGATGAAGGAACGATTTCTTAGGCTCATGGGGAGTCATAGTACAGGTGTGAGTTTTGGAACCTTCCATGGTATATTCTTTACCGTTCTAAGACATGCTTATAAGCTTAGCTCAGAAAACATAATAAAGGAGAAAGAAAGGCTAGCTTGTATTAAGGAGATTGTCCATAATATGGGATTAGAATATGAGGATGAGAAAGAGTATATATCTGAGCTGTTATCTGAAATAAGCATGGTAAAGGGCAATCGGATAGAGCTTTCAACCTATTATTCCTTAAGCTGTGGAGATGAGGTTTTTCGTAAAATTTATCAAGAATATAATAAAAGAATTAGAAGAGTAAATAAAATAGATTTTGATGACATGCTTCTTCTATGTTACGAGCTTTTTTCGGAGAGGCCGGACATATTAAAGCTATGGCAGAATAAGTTCAAATATATATTAGTGGATGAATTTCAAGATATTAATATCCTACAGTATGATATAGTCAAGATGCTGGCTGCTCCTGACAACAATTTATTTATTGTAGGAGATGACGATCAATCCATTTATCGATTTCGCGGAGCCAAGCCTGAAATTATGTTGAATTTCCCAACAGATTATCCTGAAAGTATGAGAATATTTCTCAATATCAATTATAGGTCAAACACACATATTATTGATATGGCTAGCCGATTGATTTCTCATAATAAGGCCCGTTACGAGAAGGAATTAGTAGCACATATTCAAGCTGGTAGCCAGGTGGTAATAGGGAAATTTGAAACTATGGCAGATCAAAATAAAAACCTTGTTGAGGAGATACTTAGACTAAGCAAAATGGGCAGGTCATTATCAGATATGGCTATTTTAGTTCGTACTAATCTGGGAGCAGGGGCTATTCTCCATAAGCTAATGGAATACAATATACCATTTATCGTTGGAGATAATTTACCTAATATATATGACCATTGGATTGCCCAAGATCTTATCTCCTACATAAGAATTGCCATGGGTGAGACAAGCAGGGGATTATATCTAAAAATCATAAACAGGCCGACACGCTATATAAGTAGGGAATGCTTCGACAAAGCTGATGTGTGTTTACAAGATATAGAGAAATACTATGAAGATAAGGAATGGATGGTTAATAGAATTGAGCAATTAGAGTATGATCTATCCATGCTAAGTAAGATGACACCCTTTGCAGGTATACAATATATTAGAAGAGGAATTGGCTATGAGGACTTTCTCAAGGAATATGCAGGCCTACGGAAAATGAAGTTTGAAGAGCTTCTGGATATAATTGATGAATTGCATGAAAGTGCAAGAGGCTTTAATTCATATTCGGATTGGTTTAAACATATGGAGGAATACCAAGAGGAGTTGAAAAGACAAGGGCATGAGGGTAGAAACAATGACTATGAAGGTATTCATATTATTACAATGCATAGTTCAAAAGGATTGGAGTTTTCTACAGTATTCCTAATAGATGTCAACGAGGGTATTACACCTCACAAAAAAGCAGTCTTGCCTGAGAGTATTGAGGAGGAGAGGCGGTTGTTTTATGTGGCAATGACCAGAGCTAAGGAACAACTATATATTTTCAGTTCAAAACAGCATTATAATAAAGTAATGCTTCCATCCCGCTTTATTGCCGAAATTACTGCAGACAAAGGACGAGAGAAACAATAGAGAGTCTCGCTAGTGAAAGTCTCTAAGCTTGCTAAGCAAGCTTTTGCCGAGACCTGGTAAGTAAAAAGCTAACAAAAGGTGCTGGAATCAATGTGATTCCAGCACCCAAATATAGCAAGACTTAATTAATCCTCATATTCATCATCAAGGTCTTCAAAGTCATCGTCGAACATCTCATCGTACTCCTGTGCATCAAGGATTTCTTCAAATGCATCGGCTACAGCTTCGAATTCATCATCATCTTCTATACTAAGAAGCTGAGGTTCATCCTCTTCGTCTTCTTGGATAAAGCGATACAGAAAAACATTATCATCTTCTTCGCCTTCCATGGGCTGTAGGGCGATGTAATCTTTATCATCTACCGTAAAGATGTCTAATACGATGCATTGCAGTTCGGTACCATCATCCAATGATAATGTAATTGAATCATGTACATGGTCATGTCCGCATCCGCAACTGTCGTTATGGTTGTGTTCGCTCATAATACTACCTCACTTTTTATATATTTACCCCTAACTTATATAGTAGGAGAATATAAATAGAATGTATCAGATTGAGGAAAAAAATGCAAGTGTAAAACATATAATTATTAATAAAAATATATTGACATTGCACTAAAATATTTTAAAATAAGTATATAAAAACGAGTTATTCTTAATTATTATTTTAAAGAGAGGGGTTTATTTTGGTGGCTACTACTAGGCCGAATGAGAGTAAGATAAAAAATAATTATAAGAATGAATTTGATGATATGGATGAGTATACTCCTAATAACAGAGCAAAGGTCTATAAGTCTAAAGAATCAACGAAGACTAAGCTTCCCCCTGATCTGCCTCTTGATAAGTATGAGGCTATAAAGAGGATTGAGAGGGATAAGAGGGCAATGCATAAAAAGCTTATGGACGAGGAATATAGTAAACGCGACTTTCCCATGAAGTATAAGAAAACTGCAAAAACCAACTGGACAAAGTATTATGAAAAAGGGGCCATTGACGAAATGTTTTGATAGGTCCTAACTTAACAATTTGTGATATAATATATTAAGACATCCTAGGATGTCTTTTTTATATAATAAGAAAGCGCATCCTATTACATACCATTTTGGGGGGTATTAATATTGACTGATAAAAATAGAGAAATAAAAATATCTGTACGTAACCTTGTGGAATATATAATGCGATCAGGAGACCTTGA
>JAAYPG010000090.1 GCA_012519905.1 Clostridiales bacterium
CTCCTGCTGCCTCTCTTTATCCTTAATCCCCTTATAATAATCATAATTGCCAAGATAACTTTGTAAGCTTCCATCCTCTATAGCAATTACCCTGTCACTGAGCTTGTTGATAAAGTATCTGTCATGGGAGATGAAGAATATTGTACCCTTAAATGATCCCAAGGCTTCCTCTATACTCTCAATTGACCTGGTGTCTAGATGATTTGTAGGTTCGTCAAGTATTAATAGATTGATATCCTTATATAATAGCTTGGCAAGCATTAAGCGAAGTCTCTCTCCACCGGATAATAGCTTAATCTTTTTGAACACATCGCTACCATAGAAGAGGAACTTAGCAAGATACTCTCTAGCATTTCCCTCCAGTATGGATATATCCTCTCTGAAATACTCCAGAGCTGTTATCTCTTCATTTTCAAATATGATGCTTTGTGGAAGGTAAGCAGGCATTACACTTGCACCTAATTCAACCCTACCTGAATCAGGCCTTTCCTCTCCCAAAAGCATCTTAAGAAATGTAGTCTTACCGCTTCCGTTAGGTCCAATAAGGGCAACTCTTTCACCGAAGTAAATCTCCATCTCGGCATTATGAAACAGAATCTTTTGCCCAAAGCCCTTTGATAAGTCCTTTGCACTGATAGTAATCCTGCCGGATCGGTCTGCCTGCCTGAAGTTCAGCTTCATATTCTGCTTTTCTGTCGGCTTAGCAACCCTCTCCATCTTATCAAGTTTTAGTTGCATACTTGCCGCTCTTTTATAGAACTTGACATTGTCGGCCCTGGCTGCCCAATCTCTTAATTGCTTTACAGCCTGCTCCATTGACTTAATCTTCTTATTTTGCTCCATATATTTTTCAATCTGTATCCTAAGCTTCTCTTCCTTTTGAATCAGGTAGCTGGAATAGTTCCCGATAAATGTATCACTTTCCTTATCCTCTATCTCAATAATCTTAGTAACCACATTATCAAGAAAATATCTATCATGGGATACAACAATGACAATCCCCTTATAACCCTTAAGATACTCCTCCAGCCATTCGACCGATTCCATATCAAGATGATTAGTCGGTTCATCAAGGAGTAGAACATCCGGCATATCTATAAGGAGCTTTCCCAGAGCTACTGTTGTTTTTTCACCACCGCTAAGCAGATTGAAGTCCTGATTTAAGAACTCATCACTAAAATGTAATCCCTTACATACTCTGCTTAGTTTTTCTTCTATGTTATAGCCTTCCTTTAATTCAAAGAGCGATACCTTCTGACTGTATTTTCTTAATGTACGCGCTAGCTCATCACCCTGTAAATGCTGCATACTATTTTCCAGCTCACGAATTTCCTCCTCAAGCTGATAAATTTCATTAAATGCTGACTTAAGTACATCTATCACTCTACTTCCATCTGGAAACTGAGGTATCTGATCCAAGTAAGCAATAGATGCATTCTTAGGGGTATTTACCCATCCCTCATCAAACCCTGGAGGTATTGGAGCATAGGGATAACCCGCACAATGATTCATGGGAAGAATTCCCGATATTAGTTTAAGTATCGTGGTTTTACCGCAACCATTTTCACCTACGATACCAACCTTTTCACCATCTGTAACATTGAAGGTTATATTCTCCAATATTAAGGATGTATCAAGGTACTTTTTTACTTTATCTAATGATATCTCCATTATCTTCACCCTCTATTATCCACGATGATCTCATGCTATAATAGCTCAAATGTAGCATAATTTACCATTAAATGAAAGCTCAACCTTTTTTATAATTTATAATGAGAAAGACTGAACACCTTCTAAACAAGTTACTTTATGGCATCAATTATTTGCCTAACATATTCAGTCACTGGCTTTACACAATCCTTACCATACTGTCCAATTATCCTCACTATGGCACTTCCGATTATTACTCCATCAGAAATCTCAGCCATTGCCTTAGCCTGCTCAGGGGTGGCTATACCAAACCCAATAGCGCAAGGGATATCCTTAAACTCTTTAACCCTCTTAATCATGCTTTCAGCATCTAGTTCAAGATGACTTCTTACACCTGTTACTCCCAAGGAGGATACACAATAGATAAAGCCCTCGGCCTCTGTCACTATTCGATCTATTCGTTCCTTTGAAGTAGGTGCAATCATGGAAATATAGCTAATCCCAGACCTCTCACAATATGGCTTAAGCTCATCTCTTTCCTCATAAGGCAAATCAGGTACAATAATTGCATCCACCCCTGCCTCCTTGCAGTTATATAAAAATCTCTCGGTACCATAGGAAAATACAGGGTTAAAATAAGTCATAAATGCTATAGGAATATCAAGGGTCCTCCTGATTCTCTTTACCATGTCAAATATTTTATCCGTTGTAGCCCCTGCTGAAAGAGCCCGATTATCAGCTGCCTGTATCACTGGCCCTTCTGCCATTGGATCAGAAAAGGGAATCCCAAGCTCAATTAAATCTGCACCTGCATTTGCTAGCTCATGGACAAGCCTTTCGGTCACCTCTATAGAGGGGTCCCCCGCTGTAATAAATGGAATAAATGCTTTACCATTTGAAAATGCTCTCTCTATTCTATTCATAGATTTCTTCCCCCTTATACCTGGCTATTGCAGCAACATCCTTATCCCCTCTACCGGATATATTTATAACCATAATTTTATCCTGTCCTAATGTCGGAGCAAGCCTTAATGCATAAGCAACGGCGTGGGCACTCTCTATAGCCGGGATAATCCCTTCAGTTCTCGATAGATATTCAAATGCTTCCACCGCTTCTTTATCGGTAACAGGCACATACTCAGCCCTCTTAATATCCTTAAGATAGGCATGCTCTGGTCCGACCCCGGGATAATCAAGACCTGCTGATATGGAATAGACAGGTGCAATCTGACCGTATTCATCTTGACAAAAATATGATTTCATACCATGGAATACCCCTAGCCTACCTGTTGCCATAGTAGCAGCAGTTTTATCTGTTTCCACTCCGTGGCCTGCGGCTTCACAACCTATTAGCCTAACCTCGGGATGCTCTATAAACTCATGGAATATACCTATGGCATTGCTTCCACCTCCAACACAGGCAAGTATTATATCGGGAAGCCTACCCTCTGCTTCAAGCATTTGCTCCTTTACTTCCTTGCCAATGACACTTTGAAAATCTCTTACCATATCTGGAAATGGATAAGGTCCCATAACTGATCCTAGTACATAATGAGTATCATTGATTCTATTAGTCCACTCCTTAAAAGTTTCATTTACCGCATCCTTTAGAGTCTGAGTCCCTGATGTCACCTCATGAACCTTGGCTCCCAAAAGCTCCATCCTAAATACATTCAAAGCCTGCCTCTTAGTGTCCTCCTTACCCATAAAGATCTCACACTCAAGACCTAATAGGGCTGCTGCCGTAGCTGTCGCCACACCATGCTGACCTGCACCAGTCTCTGCGATTACTCTGGTTTTTCCCATTTTCTTAGCCATTAACACCTGGCCCAATACATTGTTAATCTTATGAGAGCCCGTATGATTTAGATCCTCCCTCTTTAGATAAATCTTAGCCCCCTTTAAGCTCTTGGTCATATTATCCGCATAATATAGTTCTGAAGGCCTGCCAGCATATTTAGCTAAAAGTTTATTTAGCTCGTTTATAAAATCCTTATCATTTTTATAATGGTGGTAAGCTTCCTCAAGTTCTATAATTGCATTCATCAAAACTTCCGGTACATACTGTCCCCCAAATATACCAAATCTTCCTTTGCTCATTACTTCCTCCAATTCTTATAGCCTCTAATATTTTTAATTAACTCCCCTATTTTTTTAGCATCCTTAACTCCGTCTTTCTCTACACCGCTACTGATGTCTACACCATAAGGACGAAGCTGGGTAATAGCCTGCAGCACATTGTCATTATTAAGGCCTCCTGCTAGAAAAAATGGTCTCTCAGGCTGACCTATCACAGACCAATCAAAGCTTTCTCCGCTTCCCCCATATAGGTCCTTATGATAGGTATCAAATAACAGATAGTCACTATTTCCCCAGTAGCCTGGATCTATGGTTATACCGTTCTTCACTCGGACTGCTTTTATGACAGGATTTCTTATCTTTTGCTTCAGATCCCTCATATAGGCATCATCTTCTTCTCCATGAAGCTGGACAAGATCAATAACCCCTGTTATGCATAGTCTTACGATCCGATCGATATCTTCATTGACAAATACTCCAACCGCTGATATCCTTGGGTCTAGCCTGAGCTTAAGCTCCCTGGCTTTGATATCATCCACCTGTCTTTTACTCTGGGCAAATACAAAGCCTATATAATCTGGCAAATAATAATTCACCGCATCAATATCCTCTGCTCTTGTTAAGCCACATATTTTTATCCTAGTCATATAGCCCACTCCATCTTTTTTCTACTTCTCCAGTTTCATAAACAGATATCATATCTCCATCATTACCATTCCTATAATACCCTTTTGAATAAATCAAACTGTCCTTAAACCTTTTAGAAGTTCCTTCTTATTCTCGCTTCGCATGAAAGCTTCACCAATGAGCACCGCATCGATACCAGCTGATTGCAGGGCCCGGATATCCTCTCTGGTACGAATACCGCTTTCAGCCACATAGATAATATCTCTGGGTACCAGCTCTCTAAGCCTGATACTATTTTCAATATCCACCTCAAAGGTTTGAAGATCCCGATTATTTACCCCTATAATTCTTGCTCCCGCCTCCATAGCTTTATGAACTTCCTCAGCTGTATGGGCTTCTACTAGTGCAGAAAGACCCAGTTCATCACATATCTTAATATATTGTTTTAACTGCTGAGCATCAAGAAGAGAACATATGAGAAGCAGTGCATCTGCGCCAATCAGCTTTGTTTCATATATTTGATACTCATCAAGGATGAAATCCTTTCGAAGAACTGGTATATTCACAGCCCTGCTTATCTCATTCAGATATTTATCGCTACCTAGAAAGAACTCTGGTTCTGTAAGCACAGATATGGCGCTTGCTCCAGCCTGCACATAATCCCTAGCGATATCCAAATAGGGAAAATCCTGAGATATCACTCCCTTGGAGGGGGAGGCCTTCTTTACTTCGCAGATGAAATGCAGATCACAGTGCCCGGTTTCAAGGCTCATGTCATCATCCTTCCTGCATCTTCTCAATGCATTCTCAAAGGAAAATGCCGGCCGTCTGTTAAGATTCTTTAATGAGGCTCCAAAATATAACTTATCCTTAAGCATCCCCAAGAGTTCTCTTTCTTTTGCCTTTTCTACTCTCTTTAAGGTCGCTTCCGCTATTTTATCTAGTATCATATTGCACCTCCATTTTTGCCTACTTATCAGATCATTCATTGGACAGCCTGATAAAGCTATTTAACTGATCCATCGCCTTACCGCTATCAATAGTTTGCTCTGCCAGTCTCACGCATTCCCTTAAAGTTATGTTGTTATAAGTCATATACAGGCAGATTGCGGAATTTAACAGTACAATATTTCTCTTTGGCCCCTTCTCTCCTGAAAGGATAGCTCGTGCTATATCAGCATTCATAGTTGGATTGCCCCCTATAAGTTCCTCCCGCTTGCAGTAATCAAAACCAAACTGATGTGGGTCCAGAAAAAAGCTATTTATACGGCCATCATTCACCTCACATACTGTTGTCTTGGCACTAAGGGATATTTCATCAAGTCCGTCATGTCCATGCACAACCATGGCACGCTTCACACCTAGGTTCGCCAGGACCCTAGCCATGGGCTCCACCAAATTCTCATCATAGACACCCAAGAGCTGCAGATTTGCATTGGCAGGACTTGCTAGGGGACCAAGGATGTTAAATATAGTTCTTACCCCCAGCTCCTTACGGACAGGAGCGGCATACTTCATGGAGGAATGATACATGGGAGCAAATAAGAAGCATATACCAATCTCACGGAGGAGTTGCTGGCTTCTTTCCACCGGAATATCAATCTTCACTCCCAGAGCCTCAAGTACATCTGCGCTACCACACTTACTGGACACACTACGATTACCATGCTTTGCCACCGGTATACCTGCTGCGGAGATAACGATGGAGGACACTGTTGAGACATTGAAGGTATTGGCCTCGTCTCCTCCCGTACCTACGATATCCAGCACATCCCCCTCATGGAAAAGCTTTAACCCATATCTGCGCATGACCATGGCACAGGCTGTTATTTCATCTATAGTTTCACCCTTCATACGAAGAGCGGTTATGAAGGCGGCTATCTGTGCATTGCTTGTATTGCCACTCATAATTTCATCCATAACCTCCTTGGCCTCATCCAAAGACAGATCTTCTTTATTTATAAGCTTATATATGGCTTCCTTTATCACAGATCATCGCCCCTTCCTATTGACAAGAAATTTCTCATAATAACCTCTCCCTGTGGTGTTAATATGGATTCAGGATTAAACTGTAGACCATAGATTTCATATTCCCGATGCTTTACTGCCATTATTTCACCATCATCATCCTCTGCAATTACCAGTAGCTCATCTGGTAGGGTCTCCCTTTCTAAAATCAAAGAATGGTATCTTGCTCCTTGAATAATTGGAGGCAATCCATGAAACAATCTAGCGCCATTGGCAATATGGATGCTACTCTGCTTACCGTGCATTACCCGATTGGCATGAATGATAGTAGCACCAAAGGCTTCACAGATTGCCAGGTGGCCCAGGGTTACCCCCAGTATCGGTATCTGCCCCTTCATTTCTGTTACTATTTCCTTACATACACCGGCATCATTGGGATAGCCGGGACCAGGCGATAGTATAATATGCTTCGGATTTAGCTCACTAATCTTGTCAATCGTTATCTCATTATTGCGTACTACCTTTGATTCCGCTCCCAGACTACCTGCCAGTTGAACCAGATTGTATGAAAAGCTATCATAATTATCTATTAAAAGCACCATACTTTCGCCCTCCTATTCCATTTCATGCGCTTGCTCCAATGCTTCCATCAAAGCCCTGGCCTTATACTCCGATTCTTCATATTCCCGTTCTGCAACACTGTCTGCCACAATACCTGCGCCAGCCTGAATATAGACCTTGTTCTGCTTCTTTACAGCCATTCGGATGGCGATACAGGTATCCATATTCCCAGTAAAATCAATATATCCGATAGCACCTCCATAAACCCCACGGGGTGACTTCTCAAGTTCCTCTATAATCTCGCAGGCCCGGATCTTAGGTGCCCCTGACAGGGTACCGGCGGGAAGCAAGGCCTCTATGGCATCAAATGCATCCTTCCCTTCCTTCAACCTGCCTTCCACCTCAGAGCTAATATGCAAGATTTTTGAGTATTTTTGAATTCTCATATAGTCTGTCACCTTCACGCTCCCATACTCCGACACCCTTCCGATATCGTTTCGTCCGAGATCTACCAGCATATTATGCTCAGATAGCTCCTTCTCATCAGCCAAAAGCTCCTTGATAAATACTTCGTCCTCCTCCCGGTTTGCTCCTCTTGGTCTAGAACCTGCTATAGGGAAGGTGGTAAGCTTTCCATCCTTTAACCGCACCATAGTCTCTGGGGATGAGCAGATTAGCTCCATATCCTCACTCTTGAGAAAAACCATATAGGGGGATGGATTCGTGGTCCGAAGCACACGGTAGGCATTTATAAGACCTTCCTTGTATTCTGTTTCAAATCTCCTTGAGATTACCGCCTGAAAGATTTCACCATCTATGATGTGCTTCTTTGTCTGCTCTACCATCCGGCAAAACTCATCCTTGCTTTTATTACAAGTGAAGCTTGGCATCAGCTTAGAAGACTTCCCCGATAAGGTTACCGGTTCACTTATAAGCCTCGCTAAAGATTCCAGATTGGATATTGCCTCTTCATAATTCTCCTGTAGCTTATCTGTCCTCATATTCACAATGAGATTAATCTTCTGCTTTAGATGGTCATAGACAATTACCTTATCAAAGAGCATTAAATCAAAGTCATGACAATCGTTACCCTTAAGGTTTAATGACGGCTCTGTATAGCCAATCATTTCGTAAGAAAAGTATCCAACAAATCCTCCCGTAAACGGTGGCATTTCGGGAAGCTTCGGTGCCTTATAATGTGATAGAACAGATCTTAGATAGCTATAAGGATTACTAGCATCTACTACTGCCACTTCTTTGTTGTCCCTCATTATCCTCTTGTTTTTACAAGTAATATGCACGATTGGATCAAAACCAATAAAGGAATATCTGCCCCACTTTTCTCCCCCCTCTACGCTTTCCAAAAGAAAATTTTTCTTACTAGTATTCAAAATTTTTCTTAGTATCGAGATAGGAGTTACAATATCAGCAAAAATCTCCTTACAGATTGGTACTAGGTTATGTTCTTTGGCTAATTGCTGAACTTCTTGATAGGTAGGAGTAATCATATTCTTTTCCTTTATTTCATTGATGGATGAAATTCCTTTCTTTTAAATTTTATTTTGAGTATTAGGGTTAATAAAGTATAAAAAAAGCCCTTGCCCCTGCTATTGCAGGGACAAAAGCTTTCACTTCTGCGGTACCACCCTAATTGCCGTATATAATACGACCACTCTTTATGCATACCATCATATGCACCCTTCTGATAACGGACAGGTTCCCGTAAGCGCCTACTCTACTATGATTTCGGGCTTCCCTCGCAAGTCCATTCAGAATAAACTCTGTAACCGCATTCCCACCTAATAGCGGCTCTCTGTATACGTCGTATAATTCCTACTTCTCTTGCTCATCGGTTTAATATATTAAGCGGATTATATCAGGAGACATACCCCTTTGTCAACATGTTTTTGAATATTTTTACAGTTGTATAATAAGGTTTAGTATTTTATTTATTATCATGCAACTCTAAGAACTCATCATATGTACCTAATGGTCTGAAATCAATTTTATACTCCTTGTCAGTTATCTTACATACTTCTACTGAATCTATGCCCAAGATCTGTAACCTTTCATATGTAAGCAATTCTCCCTCTTTCAAGTTCATAACCTCACGTAATAACCATTTCCCCAATGCAGCATTTGGATTTGTCATTAATGCTTTGCTTCCGTCCTGGCACACTTTAGCTGATAACTCATTTCCATTTGGCAATTTCAAAGCAAAAGGCTCATCTCTTTTTGGAAAAAACTTCGGATAACTTCTGTGTATCCAAGCTGGTATTGAAATATAAACCTCATCATTACTTCTTTTTCTTCCAGCTGCATTCCACTGATTTAATCCACTTTTTTTAGGAACATTACGACCGCCCCTATTAGAGAATAAAGGCAAAATAACACTTTCATACCTATCTCTAGATACACCTGATTTATAATCAGTTTCATATGCCATAATACGAGAAAGCATATTATAGGGATTTTCAAGAATTTTGACTTTTATAGACAATAATGATTCTCTTGTATCAAATCTCATAAATAAGGTGTTTTTATTTAAATTAAATGAATACTCATTTTTCCCATCTTCAAAAGAAATAGTGCTTTTATTATTTTTTTCTTTTATATTTCTAATGTTGGAAATATCTATTAGGTTCATAGGAGATTCACATATTCTAATCAAATTAGGTTCTCTTACAATACAATGATAAATCATAGTATCTATACCATAGATTCTCATTGTACTTAATATTCTCTCGTTTCTTAGCCTTGCAATAATAGATACCACTTTTTCTGCACTTTTATTTCTAATCATATGTGCATCTCTGTTAAATTCAGCTATTTTCTGTAGAGTATAGTTGTTGTTTGCTAAAAATGTCTTTACTCCTATTCCAATCTTCCCAATTCTAGCATCTGCAGAGCAATCCGCCCTTCCAAGATTTTCTGCTCCAGTAACCATACAAAAAGTATTTTCAGCCACTCTGGAGTTAATATATGGTGAATCACTTTCACTAGATAGGCCTGAAAGCATACCTGTTAACCTTAAGTAGTCAGTATAACTATTAATAACATCCTGCCCCAAGTTATCTATTACCACAATACCACTCCTTCAAATTTACTACCTAACTAATATTTACAAATTAAATATACTATAGATTAGTTAATTTGTGAACTTAATATTTCCCATTATTATATAATAACCAAAAAAACCAGAGTTTTCACAAGGTAAACTCTAGTTTTATTTAGTAAAGAAATTAATATTGTAATCTAGACAACCATCTTTCTAACATATGATGTCCTAGCACGTTCTATTGCATTCTTTATTTCTTTTGCTATTCTTTCTATAACTGGTACTACAACAGAATTGCCTGCTTGTTTATATAGATGTGTATTAGCCATATTACTAGGCAATTTATAATCCTTATCAAACCCCATAATATTAAAGCACTCACGTGGTGTAAATTTTCTAATCCCTGTTGATGAATAAATAATAGGTACATTATGTCCTCCTGTACCCATATTGGCTGTTAATGTCGGACAAAGATTACTCTTATTTTCTCTAACATACACACGCCTCCATTGATAAGCCGTGTCGGGATTTTTAACCTTATCTTTTAGCTCATCATAAAAACCGCAATTATCAGCTGTATAATAATATTTATCATCTTGTTTTATATCATAATCTATATAATCTCTTAAGGTATGTGTAAGCTCGATTGGCTCTGGAAATTCAAACTCCTTATATACTTTCTCATCCAAAAAAGCCACAATATATATTCTCTCTCTATTCTGAGGTAAATTACCATAATCACAAGCATTGAGTACCTCTTTTTTTACATGATAGCCTGCACTCTTTAAGCTATCTAGAATTACTCGAAATGTATTGCCATTATCATGTCCTACAAGATTTTTAACGTTTTCCAAAAATATTATCTGAGGTTTTTTTTCCTTGAATACTCTTTCTAATTCAAAAAACAGATTCCCTCTTTCATCTTCGAAACCTTTACGATATCCTGCAACACTAAATGCCTGACAAGGAAACCCAGCTAGCATCACATCAAAATCCGGAATATCATTTGTATTTACATTCTTAATATCATCCACAATTAGTTCATTATTAAAATTTAATTTATATGTACTAGCTGCATGTTTATCGTATTCATTTGCCCAAATAACTTTAAAACCAGCTTTCTCAAATCCAACATCTATACCTCCAACACCAGCGAAAAAACTTGCAACTTTCATGATAGTACCTCCTAAAATTGCGGCGCGCCGCTAATATGTTAATATACTATCACTACTCATAAACATTGTCAATACTTTTCCGAACTTTTGTTCGGATTTGGGCTTTTTAAACTTTGACTATAATATAGGAGATGTATATATTATAAAAATCTACCTTATCACATCAATCTAAAATTCTTAAAAACCCTTTAGCTGTATATAAATAACAGCTATTAATAAGGTCTCCATTACCTAATTGAACATTCTTTTTCTCATCAATAACAGAGATTGGGGGAAG
>JAAYPG010000091.1 GCA_012519905.1 Clostridiales bacterium
GCTACATCACTCCCTCCCAGAACTGCTATTTTAAAGGCCTTCAATAATAAAACGAGATATAAGCCAAAAATATCACATTTAAATATATCATTGTATGACTAACTTCTGTTTTAAACATTAAAACCATAACTTAGAATTATTATTAAGTTTATAAAAGGATTATAACAAATCAATAGCTAGTTGCAAAAAAGAAAGCAAGGTTTTAATCACTATAAAAGCACTTACTATAGTAAGTGCCATTAAATAAGTCATCAACTATTCATTCCATTTTCTAATCTTTATTTTGTAAAATCCACATCAACAAATACTAGAATATCATCATCATTTTGAATATACTCTTTAGTATTTGGCTTTGGTATTTCCTTGCCATCATCTTCTAAACTTATTCCCAACAAGCAAATAGCATCCTTTCCCATTTCAATTGCGTCATTAATATTATCGCCTTGTGTAGCACTATCATTTTGTTCCAATCATTATTTTATACTATAACATTCTATATTTCAACATGGTTAATTATATAATTGTTTAATACATCTTCATTAAGCATATAAAAAGACCTCCTTATACATTTGGATAAATGTTAAGAAGGTCTTATTTTGCATATTCACTTATTTTTTACTAGTTTTCAGTAAAATATATGTTTTACATAAACCTTGTACCCGGTACAGATTTATATACTACTCATCCCAATTATGGTACACTTCCTGTACATCATCATCTTCATCGAGAAGGTCTAGAATTTTATTCATATCCTTGATATGTTGCTCGTCGGTCAACTCTACCCAAGTCTGAGGGATCATGGTAACCTCAGCCTGTGCCATGGGAATGCCTTCCTTTTCAAGGCTTTCTCTAACCTCACTAAAGGAATCGGGATCGGTTATGATTTCAAAGCTATCCTCTTCCTCAACGAAGTCCTCTGCTCCGGCATCCAGTGCCATAAGCATCATATCATCACCCTTTATATCACATTCCTCTTTATCTATAATAATCTGCCCCTTACGGTCAAACATAAAGGATACGCAGCCTGTGGTTCCCACATTTCCGCTTCCCTTTGTAAATGCATTTCTTACATTGGCAGCAGTTCTATTCTTATTATCTGTTAAGGCGTTTACTATTATTGCAGTTCCATTGGGACCATAGCCTTCATATGTAACAGCCTCATAATTTACTGCATCGGCATCTCCTGCTGCCTTCTTGATACTTCTTTCAATGGTATCATTGGGCATATTATTGGACTTAGCCTTTGCTATAATATCCTTTAAGCGACTGTTGGTATTTGGATCAGGTCCACCCTCTTTTACAGCAACTGCTATCTCACGCCCAAGCTTTGTAAATATCTTACCCTTTGCCGCATCATTTCTCTGTTTTTTGTGTTTAATATTTGCAAATTTTGAATGTCCAGCCATATCAATTCTCCTTACTGTTATATGAAGCTGTGAAATAGATTATACTATTCCACATTTTTAATAATCTTACTTAGCTTTTCCATTACCGCTATTGTTTCCTCAGCAGTTCTGATAGCACACATAATTGTATCATCCCCTGCTATACATCCAACAATACTATTTATCTGTAGGGCATCAAGCGCAGCGGCAACAGCCATAGCCATACCTGATACTGTCTTTATCACAAGAATGTTTTGCGCCATATCCATAGATATAAAGCCTTCTCGGAATACACGGGTATATTTCTCGCTCATACCTGGCTCAGTCTTCTGTATTGTAATGTATTTTTGTCTTCCATCATCCAAGGCCACCTTGGTCAACTTCAACTCCCTAATATCTCTAGATACTGTCGCTTGAGTCACATTATAGCCTTCTTTCATTAGCCAATCGGCTAAATCTTCCTGTGTCTCAATATCGTACTTACTTATTAATTCAAGAATTTTGCTTTGTCTGCTTATTTTCATAATATTTACCAGTGCCTTTCCATATGATTTTATAAATCACTGCCACCCATAAGCTTAGAACGTAATATCTCATATATACCGGTCTGATTCAGCCGAATTAATCTCGTATTATATTGTGCTCTTTTTATAGTTATCTCATCCTCTGTTCCTAGGTCTATAACAGTCTGTCCGTCAAATGTAGCTATTGCTTCATCATCTTGAGTTTTTTTACTTTTTCTTATTACAACCTTAACAGTATCCTCAGCTGATACTACCACACTTCTAGGACTTAAGGAATGAGGACAAATTGGGGTAATAACCATAACATCCGCCTTGGGGGTTACAATAGGTCCCCCTGCTGATAAATTATATGCTGTCGATCCTGTCGGCGTAGAAATAATAACACCGTCCCCCCTATAGTCGTCAACTAACTCATCATTTACATATATACGAAGACTTATAATTCTTGAAAGTCCCTTTCTTGTTATAACAATGTCATTTAAAGCATAGCCTGCAAATCCATCCTTACCATCAGGAGGCTTATGCTTACCCCCCATAACAAGCTCACCCTGTAGCATCATCCGGTTCTCTAATTGATAATCATCGGCAAATAATCTATCGAGAGCCTCAGTTATATGGTGTTTTTCAATCTCCGCGAGAAAACCTATGGTGCCGAGATTAATACCTAGAATGGGGATGTTCAACTTCATCAAATGAGTTGCACAACGAATAAGTGTTCCATCGCCGCCAAGGACAATAGCACACTGGATATCTAAGTCAGGTTTAATCTCATTTCCCTCTAAATCAAGTGCGCCTATAAGAGTACACTTTCTACCTGAGGTATTGATATAATCTTCTATCTGCTTAGTGATTATATTGTCCCTGTCTTTTCTCTCATTTGTAATAACTAAAAATCTATCCATATTTTATACACTCCTAAGTATCGTTAAAAGTGTATCATATAATACCTTGAAATTCAAGCAATCATTAAGTATTTCGGAATTAATAATCATAGTTTGGAATATTTAATCGCCTTAATTTACTTATAATAATTCATGGGCCTTAGCTACCACAGACTCAATTAATTCCTTATCTATCTTCCCTCTGTTTATATTACCATCTTCTGGTGATATGTTTTTCAGATATAATAAATATTCAATATTACCCTCTGGTCCCTTAATAGGCGAATAATCAAGTCCAAAACAGGAAAATCCGATTTCATTTGCATAGGATGATACCATCTGGATTACATCTATATGCACATTTTTATCTCTGACTACTCCTTTTTTGCCAACCTTATCTCTACCAGCTTCAAATTGAGGTTTTATGAGACATACCATCTCACCTTCTTCAGCCATGAGCGCTTTAACTGGGGATAAAACCTTAGTCAAGGATATAAAGGATACATCAATAGATACAAATGATATATCATCAAAAATCTGATCTCGGGTCAGATAACGGATATTAGTCTTCTCCATGGATACCACTCTAGGATCCTTCCTTAGGGTCCAGGCCAGCTGGTTTGTTCCTACATCAACTGCATATACCTTCAATGCAGCATTTTGTAGCATGCAATCTGTGAAGCCCCCTGTAGAGGAACCCACATCCATACAGACTCTTCCCTCTAATTGGATAGGAAACACTTCCAATGCTTTTTCCAGCTTTAGTCCGCCACGGCTAACATACTTTAATTTTTCACCCTTTATCTCTATTGATACATCCTCAGGAAATGCACTTCCTGCCTTATCCTCCCTCTGCCCATCAACAAAAACATTTCCTGACATGATGATCGCTTTTGCTTTTTCCCTGGATTCAGCCAGATTCCGGCTTACCAAAAGTACATCCAGTCTTTCCTTCATAATATATCTCCATTCCAAACTATCTTGTCTTAAGCTCATTTAGTATTCTACTTGTAATACTCTGCGCATCTAATCCTAGCTTTTCATATAGCTCGTCTTCTCCACCCTGATCAACAAATTCATCAGGTATAGAGATATTCATATGCCTTATTTTTTCTTTCTTATATTCACAAATATAATCTGATACCTGTTGTCCATATCCTCCGGTCCTGACATTCTCCTCCATGGTTATAAACAGGCTATGATCCTTTGTTAGTTCATCTAGCATATTTTTATCTATAGGAGACACAAATCTCACATTGACCAAGCTGATCTCATAACCTTCTTCCTTTAACAGCTCACTAACAATTACAGCAGTCTTTATCATATTTCCTACTGCAAGTATAACTATGTCCTTTGCTTTATGAATAAGCTCACTCTTACCATATACAATAGGTTCCTTCTTGTCGGCTAGGCCATTATAAGCCTCTCCCTTAGGATATCTTATTGCCACAGGTCCATCATAGGACAAGGCATACTCTAGCATGGCATCTAATTCCCATCTATTCTTTGGTGCCATCACCACCATATTGGGTATATGACTTAAGAAGGATAGATCAAATGTACCTTGATGAGTCTTTCCATCCCTTCCGTTTAGGCCTGCCCTATCAATAGCGAAGACTACAGGAAGTTTATTGATACAAATATCATGAACAATCTGATCATAGGCTCTTTGAAGGAAAGTAGAATAGATAGCTACAACTGGTCTAAAGCCTTCTGCTGCCAAACCGGCTGCAAATGTTACAGCATGTCCCTCTGCAATTCCTACGTCAAAAAATCTATCGGGAAAGTTTCTTCTAAATGCACTTAAGCCTGTCCCATAGGGCATGGCTGCCGTAATCGCCACCACCTCATTCTTCTGTTTGGCAATCTTTATTAATGAGGATGCAAATACCCCAGTATAGGACGGTCCAGCATTATTTTCAACAAGCTTTCCATCATCAATACAAAATGGGGTGACACCGTGATATTTACTGGGCTGACTCTCAGCAGGTACATATCCCTTCCCCTTCTTAGTTATCGCATGTATTACTACTGCCTTATTTATCCTACTGGCAGTTCGTAAAGCTGATAGTATATCATCTATATTATGTCCATCAATAGGTCCGATATAAGTCAGTCCCATATCCTCAAAGAACATGCTAGGTAGCATAAAGAACTTAACTGCATCCTTAGATCTTTTTAGGATATTTACTACTTCCTTACCTCCCGGCAATCTTGATGTTAGGGTGTTTTCCATACTCTCCTTGAAATCAGTATACCTAGTATTTGTCCTTAGCTTGGCCAGATAATTGGCCATACCTCCTACATTTTTAGATATAGACATATTGTTGTCATTTAGAATTATAATCATATTAGATTTCAATCTGCCTGCATTATTTAGGGCTTCAAAAGCCATGCCACCTGTTAGGGCCCCGTCTCCCAATACAGCGACAACTCTATTGTCTTCCCCCTTAAGGTCTCTGCCCTTAACCATACCTAAGGCAGCTGATACTGCAGTAGAGCTGTGTCCTGTATTAAATGCATCACAATCACTTTCCTCTCGCTTTGGAAAGCCACTAATTCCACCCATCTGCCTAAGACTAGAAAACTTATCTTTTCTCCCTGTTAGAAGCTTATGGGTATAGGATTGATGCCCTACATCCCAGATAAGCTTGTCCTGAGGAAAATTCAAAAAAAGATGTAGTGCCATAGTTAGCTCAACCACACCTAGGTTGGAGGCTAAGTGACCTCCAGTCTTGCTGACCTTTGATACTAAAAATGTACGAATCTCCTTAGCTAGTCTTGTATAATCTCGACTATCAACCTTCTTTATATCATTAGCTTTATTTATATTATCGAGTATTGTAGCTATAGCCATCACCTCATCTCTATTCAATCTTTGGCCTTTGTGCTTTATAACTAGTTATTTTTCTCTGCTTATTAACATAATAATTAATTCCTTCAAAAATTCATTCTGATAGGGAAGTGCATCGTAGGCCTTCCTTGCTCTGTCTGTAACAGTGGCCACCTCATTTTTTGCCTGCTCCAAATCCATAAGGGCAACATATGTGGGTTTGTCATTCTTCTCATCAGAATGAACCGGCTTACCAAGTACTGTATCACTGCTGGTTACATCTAAGATGTCATCTCTAATTTGAAATGCCAGGCCAATATCAGCTGCAAGCTTGCTGATAATATCAATCTCTTCATCATTTGCTCCAGCTAGAATAGCACCTATCATCATTGATGCTTCAAATAATGCACCTGTCTTTAGAAGGTACATCGTGTCCAATCTTTCCTTGGTCACAGCTTTACCAACAAATTCAATATCGATTACCTGCCCACCAATCATCCCATGAATTCCAGCTTTCGTCGACAGTAGCTTGTATGCTCTCATAATTCTCTTATAGGTGTTTATAGCATCCAGAGAGGACCCGTCCACCCTTTCATATGCACCCGCAGCCGTATCAAAGGCTAGGGTAAGAAGGCCATCTCCGGCCAGGATTGCCATAGCCTCACCATACTCAATATGGGTAGTCTTTCGCCCTCTTCGAAATTCGTCATTATCCAAGGCAGGAAGATCATCATGTACTAGGGAATAGGTATGAATCATCTCAATAGCCACCATAAAGGGGTGTAATAGATCAAAATCCCTGCCATTAAAGAGTCGGAAGGTCTCAAGCATAAGCATTGGGCGTATCCGCTTGCCACCTGCAGTCATACTATAATTCATAGCCATGATAAGAGTCTTATAAAGGCCTTCCTCCTTAGGTAAATAGCCTTCTAGAATATTATTAATCTCATTTAATCGTCTTTCCAGCTCCAACTTAAAGTTCATCTGTTTCTCCATTTTCACTTAGTATTATTAGATCCTTTTCAACCTTATCAATAGATTCGCTGCTTGATTTTAACAACTTCATACCCTCCTGATATAGTGAAAATGACTTCTCCAGACTAATATCAGGCTTTTCTAGTTCCTCAATAATTATATTTAGCTTATCAAATGCTTCCTCTAATTTGAACTCTTTCTCCGACATAAGGCCCTCCATATTCATATATATTATAAGGAAATCTACAGTTAAGTTATACTATAACAATTTCTTACTGATGTTATCTACCTGTCCTCTCTCATAAGCTCCCTAGTATCCACAACCTTGGATATTATCTCACCATCTATTAGTGTTATCATCAGCTCATCATCCTTGATTACTTTCTTTATGCTTTGGACTGGTAATCCATCCTCACCTCTGACCAGTGCATAACCCTTCTTAAGCTTAGCCAAAGGGGATAACCCTTCTAATCTGGTAATATATAATTCTAGTCTATGTTGTGCATCCTTTAATTTTCTTTCCATAAGATAAGATAGCCTCTGCTCCATATCCATTAATTGCTGTCTTTTCTGCTTAATCTGGTAAGAAGGGCTGGCATATAACAGTCTAAGCTTCAACTCTCTGAGTTTTGATTGATGATATGTAACATTATTCATGGCCGCCTTAAAAATCCGCCTTTTATAGTCCTGCAAGAGATTGGTAAATGTTATGTAATCATTTACTGCAAGCTCAGCAGCTGCAGATGGTGTTGGCGCCCGAAGGTCCGCTACGTAATCAGCTATTGTGACATCTGTTTCATGGCCCACAGCTGAGATTATAGGAGTGCTAGAAGAATATATGGCCCTAGCCACTATTTCCTCATTAAAGGCCCATAAATCCTCAATAGAGCCTCCTCCTCTACCGACAATAATAACATCAGGCTTTAGCTTGTCCAAGGCTTTTATGCCACGGACAATACTCTCTGCCGCTCCCGCTCCTTGTACCAAGGCTGGATACAATATCAGCTGAACATATGGATTTCTACGTTTTGATATATTTATAATATCCTGGATTGCCGCCCCAGTAGAGGCTGTTACTATACCTACTCGCTTAGGATATGGGGGTATAGCTTTCTTTTTAGCTTTATCAAAAAGCCCCTCAGCCTGCAAATCCTTTTTTAGCTTTTCAAAGCGCTCGTATAAGGCCCCAAGACCATCCAGAATAATTTTATTCGCATATAATTGATATTTTCCATCTCTTTCATATACACTTATACTTCCTAGAACGATTACACTTTGTCCTTCTTCCATAAGAAATGTTAAGCCTCTTCGCTGTCCAGCGAACATCACGCATGTCAATTGCCCCTGGCTATCCTTCAGTGTAAAATAAATATGCCCAGAGGTATGGTATTTACAATTTGAGACCTCACCCTTCACATAAATATGGTTAAGGTAGGGGTCTCTGATAAACATATTCTTAATATATTGATTTATCTCTGTAACTGTATAAGCCTGTCCCATCTATTACCTCGTTTCCGCATGCTTAGGTAAGCTTTGCCAATACTCCGTTCACAAAACCCGGTGTCTCGTCTCCTCCAAAACCCTTAGCTAGCTCCACAGCTTCATTGATTGCCACCTTGACGGGAATATCCTCATCAAAGTGCATTTCATACACTGCCAGCCTAAGAACAGTAAGCTCTACCTTACCCATTCGATCTAATGTCCAGCTACTGGCAGAAGTAGAAAGCATCTTATCAATTTCAGTTAACTTCTCTAATATAGCCGAAAATCGCTTGTCAAGATAGGCCCTTTCCTCTATCGTAGCTTCTTCTAGCTGTGACAGATAAATCTCAACCTGCTCCAATAAATCCTGGCTGTTATGAAAATCCTTACGAAAGAGCATTAGAAATATATGCTCCCTAATTTCTCTTCTAGTCACCTTTTTTTATTCCTCCTATAAAAAGTATAAATCACCAAGACATAAAACGAAGGAATTCTCCTCCCGTACTTTCCCATTACAGAAAAAGGGGTTGCTGCTCAACTGCAAAATGCAGTATCTGATAACCATGCTTGCAACATCCCCTTAAGTAACTATATTACTCTTTAACTATATTTACCCCTGCTATTCGAATGTTAACGTCCTTAACCATAAGTCCTGTCATATTTTCTATAGCTAACTTTACCTTTTCTTGTACCTGTTTAGCTGTATCAGGAATTCCGTATCCATAATCTAGAGTAAGTGCCATATCCACTGATACAGAATCAGGACTAACCAGAACCTTGATCCCCTTAGATAAATTCTTCTTGCCGAATTTACCTGCTATTTCATTTGTAACATTACCACTGGTTGCAGCAACACCCTTAACCTCTGTTGCGGCAAGCCCAGCTATAACTGCTACAACCTCATCTGCAATCTGTACTTCGCCAATCTTACCGTTTTCATGTATTTTATATGTGTTCCTGATCTCCGGTTCTTTATTCACAGTATATACCTCCTATGTTATATATTATTCGGTCACTACTATATAACTAAGTTTTGTTCTCACTTATTATATAGTATTATACCAAACTTCTCATCTTTTGCAATTATTTATAATTATTTTTCCTTTAATCCGATATTACAACCGGATTAATTGTTATCTGGTCAATTGAAGCATTTGTCTCATTCAATACCACATCCTCTACAATAGCCAGCTGTTGGTCTGAAAGAGAAGGGGTATTAATAACTACATTGACATCTCCATCTGCATTCATAGTCACCATAGCATCTGCAAAGCCTTTGGTTTCCAGCATTACCTCAGTGTTATTCTCAATCTCAGCTATGTTGGTAAGCTCAATCATTCTTTCGATAATTGGTTGCTTGGATGCCTCGGATATATTTGAGCTTTCAATCAGAGCCTTAAGATCTGCTCTGCTTCTTGCCCTATCTTGTTCTCTTTCAATCTTCTTACTGATAAAAAAGCTACCATCCAGGGTAGTGCTAGCAAGAACAGCCTCTCCTGGAATATCCTCTACCTCTAATTCACCCGTATCTGTAACCTTATTTGCTGTAGCCAGTATATCGTCATCCGATATATCTCCAAGCTCCTGCATGTCAGCATCTTCTTCTACATTCACTGGTGTTACCTCATCATTTTCATCAGTAGCCTCATTAAGAATTTGTACATCAGTAGTATCATCTAAGGCCCCATCAGTTGTACCATCTACATTCTCATCATTATTATCCGTAGTATCATCAGTGAGAGTATCCCCTGTGTCATTAGTATTCTGAGCAAGATTTAGCACATCATTCCCATCCACTACTTCAAAATCCGGATTAATTGTAACCACCGAATCCTTATCATCCGGTTTATCATTATTAGTAAAGCTCAAATAGCCGGCAATCACAATCATAATTGCTAATGCTGTAATTATGATTTGATTCTTTTTAAATATATTTTTCATAATAAACCTCCTGATCATTTAATTCCATCACTCATCTTCATTACCTTAACTTTATGCGCAGGAATATTAAATAATACCTCTGCAGCCTCCATAATGTCCTTAATAATTAGAACATTATCACCACCCTCGGCAATTATAAGAATACCCTCTACCTCAGGCTCTTTCTCCTGCAATATGTAAGGTTGGGAGTTCCCATCCTCGTTTGTAACCAGAACCGTGCTTTCCTCCTTCTGGATACGATTATTAGTTCTACTTCCGCCCTCCCCGTCAACTTCATTTAAGCCTTCCTGAGTATAGGGTACATCCTTGAGTGGAATTTGTTCTTTAGAGGCCTTTATGGTAATCATCACCTCTACTTCACCAATTCCATTTACTTTACGAAGGATGTTCTCAAGCCTGCCTTCTAATTCTGATATATAGGTATTCGAATCATAGCTTGTCGTATTCGTACCATTTTGCAAATCTGAAGATTCTCTGACTATATTCTTTTCCTGCCCCTTCTTATCTTCTCCTATTAAGCCCGGAATTGTTAGAAGTATAAGTAATACACCTGCAAGAAAGATCAATATCAGCTTAGGTATTCCAATATCTTTAAGAGTTATTTTCTTTTTATCCATACTTAACTCCATCCTACAGACAGTAATGCGAAAATATTAATTTCTCACATTATCTCCCTGTATACTAATATTTATATTATCTTGTTTCATTTTATAGAAGTCTGATAGCCTTTTTTTTATTTGAATTTCCTCTGGAGAGAAAAGATTATTTTCAAATATATTTTTATCCTTTATTGAATTTGAAATATTTATTTTATCTATATGTATTATATTTACAGGAAGTCCTTCATCCTCTATGTATCCTGCTTTTATTTCCAGTGATTCAATTTCACCAAAGCTATTACTATCAATACTTTGGTTAAAAACCACATCCAGTTCATAAAGATATAGACCATCAGCCTCTAAGAACTCTGCAACTTGTTCTCTTATGTTATCTTTAAATCCTGCAAATACCACATCCTTTTGCTTATCCTCCATCAGCCTTAGTTCACTCTGAAAGTTGGACATATCTGATTGAAAGATGTTGGTATTTAGATAATAATCTAGGATTTCATCCATATTTAAAAGCTTTAAAAAAGGTGATACAACAATCAATAATAGTATCATTCCTGATACGATGCTCACATATTTTTTATAGCTGCTATTACCCAAAAGGTTCATAATTATTGTATTTAGAATTAGAAATATTACTATGTTTCTCACCCAATCAAATATTACATTCATAATATCCCCCTTACCTTGTATTAGCTTCCTTATCCTTTAAGTTCTACACTACTTTCCCTGTTGATATAGCTACAATTGTTATAGATAAGAGAAAAAGTATAGCCCCAACCAAAACACATTGAAGAAGCATCTCTGCAGATTTAGCCGAAGCACTTATACATTCAACAATTCTTTTATCGGAAATAGGTTGCAAGGCAGCGCTTGAGAACTTGTATATTAGTGTTACTGCAAGTAGTTGAGCTATAGGAACTATACATATAACAATGATTACAATTAAACCAGCAACTCCTATGGCATTCTTTAATAGCACACCCGCTCCGATTACAGTTTCTGCCACACTTCCTATGGCATTGCCTATCCCTGGGAGCGCTGAGGACGCCTTATAGATAGCAGATCTTTTTACCTGATCAGCCACAGGGACTATTAATCCTTGAATTGCCTGAAAGCCTATAACTGTTGCCAGCAGACTTCTAAGAGTCCACTTAATAATCGTTTCTAATAGACCTGCTAGCTTTGATAGCATGTCCTCCTTTGATAGATTGTTGGCAAGGACTATAATCAGATAAAAGTTGACCAAGGGTATCACGGCCTTAATTATTAGAAAGTCCACCAGGGTAATGACTATAAGAGCTACTTTATAAAAGGCAAATGAGCTTACACTTCCCGTGCAAAAAGCCACTGCCATATAATAAGCAGGCACTAAGGCCTTCATGAAATCCAAGACCTGACCTATAACAGAGGATGCTATATTTGAAGCATTTATAAAGGAGCTTATCAGTAAGCCGAACAAGAGCAGATAGGTAACATAGTATCCTGTTTCTGATACCTGATGATATTTAAAGGCCATGGACAGGTTGGTAAATATAGCGGCAATAAGGGCTATAGATATGAGTCGGCCAAATGTAGTTATATGGGCTTTTATTTCTCCCTTAATGGATTCAAGTAGTTTTTTCCCTATGGCTGATAATGAAAAAGCCTCCTCACCTGACATTAGCTTATCTACATACTCCCCAAAATCCATGGCATCCTCTCGGTCCATGATATTATCTATGACCTCCTGAATATCTTCATAATTTATATCTTCTTGAAAGTCATTAGATGCATATGCTATGCTTGTACCATTTATATAAGAAAGCATAAATATAAAAAAGCAAATAATCCCGACAAAATACTTACAATTTCTATGCTTCATCCCGTCCTTCATCGATACCACCTTTCCTTCAGTAATAGTCTCTCTGTATCAGCCTGTCCCATATAAGCTTTATCCTATCTCTAGATAACTACCTTACGGTCAAAAAATTATTTATAGTATCAAGCAAGGCTAGAAGTATAGGCATGCTTATGGCTAATATAGATAACTTTCCAACTAGCTCTACCTGTTCCCCTATAGCATGATATCCCGAATCCTTACATAAGGAGGCTGCAAACTCCGTAACATATGTAATTCCTATTATTTTAATTAAAATATTAATATAAGCCTTATTGATTTTGATGTAGGCTTGCAGTCTATTTATGGTATCTAGAATAACCTCCAGCTTACCAATACCTAAAAGTATAATTATAAAACAGGCAGCTATACTGATATATAACGAATACTCCTCTCTACCTTTCTTAAAAGTGATTGCCAATAGAACGGCAATAATGCCTATAACAGCTACATTGATCATCTTACTTCCTCCTGTGTATCACAGCATACTAAAAAGATCCTTAATTGTTGCAAACAACTCAGTTATATATGGAAGAATCCAAAACAGAACCAGTATCAGACCTGCAAGGCTAGTCATAAATGCTAGCTCGTCTCGATTCGATTGCTTCAATATTTGATTTAGTATGGAAACTAATATTCCCACAACAGCGATTCTTAGTATTAAATAGATATCCATCCTTATCCCCCATGCTTTTCAGCTGTATTCTCACTTTTACTTATATCTTAAAAGCTCAATATTATTTTGAAACCTTAGACTATAGAACCCTAATAGCTTGTCATTAAATCAGAATAATAGATATAAAAATTCCTGCCATAATTCCCAGAGTGTTATATAAATACGATTTCTCCTTTGCAGTTTTTGATAACTCACTTATCTCTTCCTCTATCTGCGTAAGAAACAAGTCTAGGGTATTCATTTGCATCTCCTTATCAAGATATCCAAGGTTCTCACCAAACTGAATTAGGTTGGACTTGTCCTTTTTATTTAAGGAAGTCTGATTTAACTCCTTGTCCACTGCTTCCTTCCATATCTGTGAAAATGTATTGCCCGAATGCTCACTTAATCTTTCAGCCACCTTGGTAAAAAAGCCTTTGAGGCTACCCTCATGCCTTCTGGCTATAGCACAGATTGCCTCGGGAAGTGGAGTATTGCCATATCTTATATCTCCTCGAAGTAAAACCACTAGCTTTCTTAACTCCTTAATATCATTTATTCTAGTTTTAAGCTCATTGCTACAATAAAAGCCCATTAAAGTAGATGACAGAATTATTAGAATACAGCCAACAACCTTAGTAATTTGCACATTATCTCCCCCATTTCTACAGGCTAATAATCTTGATGATATATTCTGTTTCCTAAAGAATCATAGATCGCCTCAAGATGTCCTATTTGCTTGATGTTATTTAGTACCACATATCGCTCAAATAACTTCTTTTCCAAGAGTTCGCCAAGAATAGGCTTACTCTTTACATCCTCTAAGCTGCTGCCATGAACC
Organism: Clostridiales bacterium; assembly: GCA_012519905.1. GTDB lineage: Bacteria > Bacillota > Clostridia > Lachnospirales > Lachnospiraceae > Mobilitalea. The sequence continues at coordinate 14,005 of JAAYPG010000091.1, forward strand.
GTAGTTACCAATTTACAACCGCAGCTTATAACATGATCTATTGCTTCCAGATCCTCTCTCCCACCTATCTCATCTACCGCTATTACCTGAGGAGACATGGACCTTATAAGCATCATCATCCCCTTAGCCTTTGGACAGCAATCCAATATATCAGTTCGTATACCTAAATCATTTTGAGGAACCCCCATATAGCAGGCCCCTATTTCCGACCGCTCGTCCACCACTCCTACATTCATGCCATCTATATGAGAGCAGCCATCAGAAACCTGACGTATAATGTCTCGAAGGAGGGTTGTCTTACCGCACTTAGGCGGTGAAATAATTAAGGTATGATATATTCCTTTGGTGTCTTTATTCACAAGATAGGGAAGCACTGAGTCTGCGCAGCCCTTCACCTGATGGGCAAGCCTTACATTGATATATGATATATGCTTCATTCCCTTAATGGCGTCATCTTGAATTATGGTTTTGCCTGTAATTCCAATTCGATGACCCCCATTAATAGTTATAAAGCCTTGACGAATTTCTTCCTCAAATGCATAGAGAGAATAATTACTTATGTACTCCATAGTCTCCTTAATCTCATTCTTTGTAATCAATACACCCTGGGAGGGATTGCTTACAAGACTTGCATTTTCAGAAACGAAATACTCCCTGTTGCCATAGTTAATCATGAGCGGACAGTTGATTCTTAGACGGATCTCCTGCAGAGCATCAAAATCTATCCTTAACTTACTAAGAATAGTTCTAAGCTTTAAGGAGAATATCTTAAGAAGCTCGTCTTTAGTTTTCATATTTTGTAGCTTAACAGGCATGTCTCATTACTCCTCTTTTTGACTACTTGTCTTACCCAATGATGATATAGCTTATCCAATACTTCTAAAACAATATATTCTTGCTATATAAAAATATGACGGAGTTTTTAGAGTTTATTTAAAAAGAGCATTGCATTTTCCACTTACTACTCTATAATAAAATCAATATGACTCTACCTCTAAGCTAATGCTTAACTTAATAATTATTTATAAAAAAGAACGGAGAAATAAATGAGATACGGATTAATTGGAGAAAAGCTTGGTCATAGCTATTCGAAATATATACACGAAAGAATGGTTGATTGCGAATATGATTTGATTCCCTTGAATGAGGATGAATTCGATCTATTTATGAAAGCTAAAAAATTTGCCGGTATCAACGTAACCATACCTTACAAGGAAAGGGTAATTCCCTATCTAAATGATGTTGATGATTTGGCCAAGAAAATAGGAGCAGTTAATACCATTGTCAATACCAATGGAAGCCTTAAGGGCTATAATACTGATTTTTATGGTTTACTATATCTTTTCAACAGCAATAAGATTAAAGTAGAGCATAAAAAATGCCTGGTCCTTGGATCAGGCGGTACCGCTAAGACAGCACAGGCAGTATTAGAGAAGCTAAAGGCTAAGGAAATCATTACTGTAAGTAGAAAACCTAGGGGCTCAAAAGAAACGTCCTATGAGGAGTGTTATGAAAGACATAATGATGCTCAGGTGATTGTTAATACCACCCCTGTTGGTATGTATCCCAATATGGATGCTTCTCCTTTGGACCTAGCTACATTTATCCAGTGTATAGCTGTGATAGATGTAATCTTTAATCCTATAGAGACTAGGCTTACAAAGCAAGCAAAGGATTTAGGTATTCTCGCAGTTACAGGCCTTCCCATGCTGGTTGCACAAGCAAAGCAGGCCGAAGAATATTTTAGAGCTATTAAGCTTGATGATGCTATAATAGATACAATAACTCAGGAACTGATGGAGAAAATATAATCAGCACCGCCGGTTAGGCCGGTGGTTCATTCCACTGACAAAGGCACTTCCAAGAATCAATATACCTCCCATAAGCTGCAGCCCGCTAATCTTCTCTCCAACAAATATGGCCGACATCACAAGGGCTGATATTGGGTCAATATAAGAAAAAACTGCAACAGTCTGGCTCTCCAGCTTTTGTACTGATGAAAAGTACAAGAGATAGGCTAACCCTGTATTTAATAATCCTACCAGGAGTAATCTAATGATTTCACTTGCGTTTAGTAAGTTTAAAGGAATAGGTCCCTGTAAGAGCACATAAGGAAGCAATATCATGGAGGCAATTGAAAGCTGAATTATGGTTATATCAAATCCTCCCATATTCTTAATAAGCTTATTAAAGATAACAACTAGGGCATAAAGGAAGGCTGCACTTAGTCCAAATCCAATCCCCAGCAACTCATTACCAGCTATACTTCCATCTCCTCCAGTCCAAGCAACAAGGAACATACCAATTATTGCAACAAGTATAGAAAGCGCCTTTCTTAAAGTAAGCTTATCCTTTAGTATTAAAGGCGAAAGAAATACTACAATAACAGGAGCAAAATAATAGCTTAAGGTGGCATTAGTTATACTTGTGTTTTTATATGCCTCAAATAATAAGATCCAATTAAAGCCCAAAGCGGCACCAGAAGCTATAAGTATTTTAAGATTTCTTTTTATTTCCTTATAGCTTGGCTTCTTCTTCATAATAATAGAGGCTATAATTAGGAATAAGCTCCCTATAAGACCCCTTGTCATTGCAATCTGTGATGAGGATAATGGAATTCCTTTAACTATTAATCCTATGCTTCCAAATATAAGCATGGAGATAATCATAAATATTTTCTCTTTCATATGTACACCAGCTTTTAATTTTATTTACTTTACTATTATATAAAAAGCGTAATCTATAGAAGTAGGCTTCTACCGATTACGCTATATATTCTTCTTATATTTCTTATACTCTCTTCATATATTCGCCGGTTCTTGTATCAATACTGATTACATCCCCTTGGTTTACGAATAATGGAACATGTACTGTTGCACCAGTCTCAACAACTGCGGGCTTAGTAGCACCGGTAGCAGTATCTCCCTTAAAGCCAGGCTCTGTATCGGTAATCTCAAGTTCTACGAAAAGTGGTGGCTCAATAGCAAATACAACTCCCTTATGTGAAAGCATCTTAACCATTTCATTCTCTTTAACGAACTTAAGGGCATCGCCAACAGCTTCCTTATCCAAAGCTATCTGGTCATAGGTTTCTACATTCATAAAGTTATACAATTCACCATCGCTATATAAATACTGCATATCACTTCTATCTATATGCGCTGTAGGAAATTTCTCAGTAGGACGAAATGTCTTCTCAGTAACTCCTCCGTTCTTTATATCTCTTAATTTGGTTCTTACGAACGCCGCACCTTTACCAGGCTTAACATGCTGAAATTCAATAACTTGGTATACAATATTTTCTATTTCCACTGTCAGCCCATTTCTAAAATCACCTGCTGATACCATAGTCTTCCTCCTTAATATTAACTACACATAAGTGTATATTAAACTACAATAAATTGCAACATTTTTTTGTTTAAGCTCTACAATTCAATGAGGGATTTGTCAGAATGAGTATAATTTTCATAGCCATCCTCAGTTACTACTATAAGATCTTCTATTCTAACACCACCAAAGCCTCGAACATATATACCAGGTTCAACAGTCTCTGTCATTCCTGCTTCTAAGATTTCTTCCTCAGCGGGTGAAAGTCTAGGCTCCTCATGAATGAATAATCCCACACTATGTCCAAGTCCATGGCCAAAGCAGCCTTCATAGCCAGCCTTATATATAATATCCCTTGCAACCTTGTCTACATCCTTACC
>JAAYPG010000092.1 GCA_012519905.1 Clostridiales bacterium
ACCTCCTAGATAAATAATAAAGTATTGTATCAAACAACGGAGGTTTTACCTCCATCTGGTCTCTTATTTGAACTCTACTATAGTGGCACCGGTATTACCCTCATTGTATCCACCTACTCTAAAATCCTTAACATATTTAGATTTTTTAAGGAAACCATGAACGGCATTTCTTAGGGCTCCAGTCCCTCTACCATGAATAACTGTTACAGTGGGTACATGTGCTAAGTAGGCATCATCAAGATATTTGTCCAGTAGGGATAAGGCTTCATCCACAGTCTTACCAATCAGGTTTATTTCAGGCCTTATGGTTGCGGATTTTGATATCTTGATTTTACCTGCCTTCGAACTATTGCGGGCCGGTGATTTTTTCTCCTCGTCGTCCTCTATAGCCTCCAGATCTTTAATATTTACTTGTGAGCTTAAAGCTCCCATCTGGACTAGGAGATCGCCCTTAGGGTTAGGAAGAGTACTTACAGTTCCTCTTAGTCCGAGACTTGTGACAAATACCGAATCGCCGATCTCTAGGCTTTTAGGAGCAATTTTCTTCCCAGTCTTGCTAGTTTTGCTTATAGGCTGATTAGAATTTTCACTTAGGCGGTCACGAAGCATAGATCGTTCTGTCTCCATATCCTTGATGCTTCCGCCTTGCTGTAGCCAGCGGTTATATTTTCGTATGCTTTCATCAGCTACATCCTTAGCTTCACGGACTATCTGGGATGCTTGTTCCTTAGCTTCCTTTATAATGCGCTCTCTGCTTGCCTCCAAGTTCTCATTCTTTCTGTCGAGGCTTTGCTTAAGCTTCTCAATCTCTGCCTTATATTGCAAGATTTCGTTCTGTTCCTTCTCTATGGTTACCCGGCTTGCTTCTAGGTCACTGATCAGGTCTTCAAAGGTTAGGTCCTGTTTTCCTATAAGCTTTCGAGCTTCCTCTATAATATAGTCCGGTAGACCGAGCTTACTTGATATTGCGAAGGCATTACTTTTTCCAGGAATACCAATTAGAAGTCTATAGGTTGGTCTAAGAGATTCCACATCAAATTCACAGGAGGCATTGAGAACCCCTTCTGTTGATAAGGCATAAATCTTTAGTTCACTGTAATGAGTGGTTGCCATAGTCCTTATCCTTCTCTTGTGAAGATAAGATAGGATGGCCATAGCTATAGCAGCACCTTCAGTGGGGTCAGTTCCCGCCCCTAGTTCATCAAATAGAACAAGGGATTTTTCATTAGCATTCTGAAGAATAGATACTATATTAGTCATATGAGAGGAAAAAGTACTCAGGCTTTGCTCAATACTCTGTTCATCTCCAATATCAGCATAGACCTCTTCAAACATAGCCAGTTCGGAATTGTCATATGCCGGAATATGAAGTCCTGCTTGTCCCATTAACGTAAGTAAGCCTACAGTCTTTAAGGTTACAGTCTTGCCTCCGGTGTTTGGACCTGTTATAATCAGCATATTGAAATCGCTTCCGATTCTAACATCAATCGGTACTACATGCTTGGGATCAATAAGAGGGTGTCTAGCTTTTTTTAGATTAATTATTCCTTTGTCATTAAAGACTGGCTCTGATCCTTTCATAGATTTGGATAGAGTAGCCTTAGCAAATATAAAGTCAAGCTCGGTTATAGTATTATAATTATACTCAAGCTCCTCTACATACTCGCTTGCCATATCAGACAGTTCTGCAAGGATTTTTTCTATTTCCTCTTTCTCCTTAATGGCCAGCTCCCTTAGGTCGTTGTTTAATCGTACAACAGCCATGGGCTCGATAAAGAGGGTTGAACCCGAGGAGGATTGATCATGAATCATTCCTTGGAATTGGCTTTTATATTCTGCACGAACTGGTAGGCAATACCTATCATTTCGCATGGTAATTATATTCTCCTGAAGGACGTTTTTAGAAGAATTTAATATAGACGAAAGCTCACTATGAATCTTATCATTTGTGATTCGTATTGATCGACGTATACTCTTTAATGTGGAGGAGGCATCATCTGCTATCTCCTCCTCAGAGATTATACAACGTTTAATTTCGTTATTAAGCGGTGATAGGGGTTCTAAACCAGCAAAGTAGTCAGTTAAGGAATCCTCTAACTCCTCCTCACCTTCCTTGCCTGTATAACCACCATATGCTTTAATACGAAGGGTTGCATCTAGGTCTGAGCTTATGCGAAGTAGCTCTACTATACCTAAAGTTGAGCTTACCTTAAGGCGCATAAGTGATGGACGTATATCGTGAATTCCTGAAAAGGACAAACTACCTTTTCTAAGAATCCGGGACAAGGCATCAGAGGTCTCCTTCTGATAACGTATGATATCGGCTAACTTATGAGAGGGTTGTAAACCGTTACAAAGCTCCTTACCACGGGATGACCCTGCCAGTCCACTTAGCCTTTGTATAATTTTATTGTATTCAAGTGTTCTTAGTGCTTTTTCATTCATGAATTTAGGGCCTTTCTAGATTTAATGTTCTACCTCTATTTTACCTTAATTTGTGAGAAAATAAAACAGTAAAATTAATAAAGGTTCAGTGTAGCTAAAACGTTGCACTTATCCATGAAAACCACCATGTCTTATCATGACATAAAAAGCATGTCACATAAGCCATGATGATTTTCATGGCCTAACTTTCAGCGAAGCGGATTAGGAGCTCAAGGACTTTGTCCTTTCGCTCACGTTGCACTTATCCATGAAAACCACCATGTCTTATCATGACATAAAAAGCATGTCACATAAGCCATGATGATTTTCATGGCCTAATCCGCTTATGCGTGGAGTTTACAAAATATTCATAGAATGTTCATAACTTGGTGATAAAATAGGACTAATGTATCACCTTATATGTAAATAGTTTCCAGTTTCTTTTATAAGATTGCTTATATAAGGAGAGCAAGCATGTCTGGCATAGATAAAGATAAGGAATTTGAATTTATTAAAGAGCAAGTTATACCTAAGAAACGTAAGAAGTTTAGAAAATGGCTAATTCCATTTTTTATGACTTTTTTTATGGCGATAATGTTTGGCATTGTTGCAGCACTTACCTTTTGCCTAGCGGAGCCTAGGCTATATGAGCTGCTTCATAAGGATGATCAAAATCCCTTTGTTATACCGACGCCTACTCCTTTAGGTAGAGGGGATGAGGATGATAGAAAAGAGGGTGAGGATCTCGTAGATGATTCTGAAGATCCTAATACAGGCAATCTTCCCACCACTGTACCTAACAATGAGCAACCAAACGGGCAAGAAGGAAAGGATCTTAATGGGCATTCTTCTGATTCAGTAGAACCTGGCCCTGTTATTATAGAGGCAATAGATGCTGATATCGATGACTATCTGACTATGTTTAGTGATATAAGGCGATTAACCGATGAAGTCGGGAAGTCAATCCTAACAGTATCTAGCATAATTGATGGTAAGGATTGGTTTGGGAATCCTATAGAGAAGAGAATCTACACCACAGGTCTTGTGGTTGAAAATAGTGGTACTAATATCATGCTCCTAGTTAGTCTTGATAGGATTAAGGATGCAAGCAGTATAAAGATAGAAATAAATGATACTACAGTGATTGATGCCATGCTGCATGATTATGAAAGTGAACTTAATCTAGCGGTTATTTCTGTGAACATAGCTGATATTCCCAAAAGGGTTTTAAGTAATATAGCTGTAGCACGAATTGGTGAATCATATACTCTTGCAGTTGGTGATCCTATAATGGCTATGGGAAGCCCAAATGGTTACCCACAATCGGTTGATATGGGTATAGTATCAAGTAAGGGTAGCTTACTAAGTATAACTGATTATGAGATAGATTTTTATAATACTAATATAATCACTAATAATGAAAGTGATGGAGTTATAGTAAATTTTAAGGGTGAAGTTGTAGGCTTATTAACACGTACCCTAAAAGAGGGTCTAAATGAGGAGCTTAGCACAGTTGTAGGTATAAGCAAGGTGAAATCCTATATTGACAGAATGGTAAGTCAGACACCAAGAATATACTGCGGTGTAATAGCTGAGAATTTACCTCAGGTAGCTATGGCAAACTATAATGTTACCAGAGGCGTCTATGTGTATGAGGTTCAGAAGGATTCACCTGCCTTTAAGGCAGGAATTATGAGTGGTGATATTATTCTGAATGTAGGGGACCGGCTTATATCGAATATGAATAATTTTTACAATGCCATATCAGATCACGAACATGGAGCTCAGGTAGCATTTAAAATAAGACGTACTTCATCAGGCAAAGAATTGGAGCTCAATGTAGTGCTAGAAGAGAAAAAGCAGTAGGGGCAAAAGTCTTAAATAAGATAAAATGAAAAAATAAGTATAGCCATAATATACAACTAGAAAAAGGCTTACTATGATTTGTAAAGTCATAAGCGAACATAAAGTTCAATTTGGATTTATAAGTCATAGTAGGCCTTATTATATAAGTATGATGTTCTGCTGTAGCATCTAGGAATAGTTAAATTTAATAATAAAAACGTTTCACTTTATATATCTTTTGTGGTAGGGTATAATATACACGATAAGCAGATTAGTTTTTTAGAATTACCATTTGGAATGTGACATGGATTTAGGTTGAAGTAAATTATGGTGATTAAATAAGTACGACGTGAGTGAAAAAACTTGTAGAGATTTGAGTTACTAATCTGTGGAATTATGGTAAAACAATAGAGCTATATTAGAAAGGTTTAGGTAGACATGAGATATATTCAGGATTTAAGAGAAGGGGATTTCATAAAAAATGAAATCTATCTATGTAAATCAAAGCAAGTATTAACAGGAAAGAGTGGTAAGGAATACGTATCCTTGATTTTGCAGGATAAAACGGGAACAGTTGATGGGAAGATATGGGATTTCAATAGTGAGATAGAGCAATATGAAGCAATGGATTTCGTACATATTGATGCGAGAGTCACAAGCTTCCAGGATGCTCTACAGTTAAATATAAGTAAAATATATAAGAGTAGAGAAGGGGAGTATAATCCGGAGGATTATTTTCCTAAGACCAATAAGGACGTCGAGGAGATGTACCGAAGGATAAAGCAATATATTGGTAATATTAAGGATAAGAACCTTAGATGCCTTTTAGAAGAGTTCTATATTAAGGATGCCGATTTTGTGAAGAAATTCAAGGACCACTCAGCTGCTAAAACTGTGCACCATAGTTTTATGGGTGGACTATTAGAGCATACCCTAAGTGTTGTAAATCTTTGCGACTATTATGCGGATAATTACCCAATTATAAATAGGGATCTGTTAATATCTGCAGCCCTGCTCCATGATATCGGAAAGATGGATGAACTATCTGCATTTCCCAGAAATGACTATACTGATGAGGGGCAGTTGTTAGGTCATATATTTATTGGATCAAATAAGGTTTTAGAAAAAATAAAGGGGATAGTAAATTTCCCTGAAAAGCTTGCTCATGAGCTTATACACTGTATATTGGCCCATCATGGTGAGTTGGAATATGGTTCACCTAAGAAGCCGGCGACAATAGAGGCCTTAGCGCTTCATTTTGCAGATAATACGGATGCAAAGCTTCAGACTATGACAGAACTATTAGGCTCCTATGACACTAAGGTGGAATGGATGGGTTATCAGAGGATGTTCGAGTCCAATATAATGAGGAGTACAAAGGGAATAGACTAATTGATTTTACGAATAACATTTCAAGTAAAATATCAGATAGAAAGCAGTAGTAGATATGATTAAGAAGAATGATCAGCTTGTAATAACAATTGAAGATATCGGGATTAATGGAGAGGGTATAGGCAAGTATGAGGGGTATACCCTCTTTGTCAATAACACTACTATCGGGGATAAAGCCTTGGTTAAGGTGATGAAGGCAGGCAAATCCTATGGCTTCGCCAGATTAATAGAGCTTATCCATCCCTCTAGGTATCGGGTTAAACCTCGATGTCCTATCGCTGATAAATGCGGTGGCTGTCAGATTATGCATATGGATTATATGAAGCAGCTGGAATATAAGGAGGACAAGGTTAGAAGCTGTCTTATAAGGATTGGAGGCTTTAAGGATATACCTATGGAGCCTATCTGCGGTATGGAGGAGCCCTATTATTATCGTAACAAGAGTCAATATCCTGTGGGACGAAATAAAGATGGCAAAATACTTATTGGCTTCTATGCAGGAAGAACACATTCCATAATAGATACAGACCATTGCTATATTGGGGCAGAGGTAAATATGCCTATTATTGAGTTCATGCGCTCCTTCATAGAGAAAAATAATATTGAGCCCTATAATGAGGAGAAACACACAGGACTGCTTCGCCATATACTTATAAGAGTTGGCTACAGGACAGGTAATATTATGGTATGTCTTGTTATAAATGGTCAAGATATACCTCATAAGAAGGAGCTAATAAAAGGGCTATTACAGATAGAGGGAATGAAAAGTATATGTCTTAATATAAACACTTCAAAGACCAATGTTATACTTGGAGATAGGATAGTAGGGCTCTGGGGTGAGCCTTATATTACTGACTATATCGGTTCTATTAAATACCGAATATCGCCTCTCTCCTTCTTTCAGGTGAATCCTGTTCAGACAGAGAAGCTCTATAGTATAGCAATGGATTATGCTGATCTTCATGGAAATGAAGTGGTCTGGGATCTATATTGTGGGATAGGTACAATATCCTTATTCCTGGCAGAGAAGGCCAAGCAGGTATATGGCGTCGAGATTATACCCCAGGCCATAGAGGATGCGAGGACTAATGCCGAGATTAATGGTATTAAGAATGTTGAGTTTTTTGTGGGGGCAGCAGAGGAAATACTTCCTGGAAAATATAAAGAGGAGAATATCAAGGCGGATGTAATAGTTGTGGACCCGCCGAGAAAGGGTTGTGATCAGAGCTTACTGGATACTATACTATCCATTGAACCGGAGAAAATCGTCTATGTATCTTGTGATCCGGCGACATTGGCTAGGGATTTGAAATATCTATGTAAAAGCAAATATGAGATAAAGAAGGTAAGAGCAGTGGATCAGTTTGGGCATAGTGTACACGTTGAGACGGTTTGCTTATTGTCCAAACTCCATGAAGCAAAGCATCATGTGAGGGTGAAACTGGATATGGATGAGATGGATATTACTTCTGCTGAGAGCAAGGCCACATATGAGGAGATTAAGAAATATGTAGCTGTGCATAATGATGGAATGAAGGTGTCTAACCTTTATATTGCACAGGTAAAAGCTAAGTATGGAATCATAGAGCGTGAGAACTATAATTTGCCTAAGTCGG
>JAAYPG010000093.1 GCA_012519905.1 Clostridiales bacterium
CAAAAAGAGCTGCGAGCTACTGATAAATACAGATATGAAGATAAGCCATATCGCTGGCCTGTGTGGTTTTAATAATATTAGCCATTTCAACCGTACCTTTCAACAATACATGAAATGCAAACCCTCAGAATATCGAAATCAATAGCCAAAACTTTTAGTAAGAAAATAACATTTATTTATTTTATAGAAGGATGATAAGGTGATTTTATGATTAAAATAAAATATGTAGAATATGATGCTAGACATAAGGAGAACTTTGTGTTTGATGTACCTGAAGGCCATAATTGTTGGCTTCTAGTAACCACGCAAACACCAACCATATTCTATGTGAATAACGAATATCGACAATACCCTCCAAATTGTGCTGTCCTATATAAACCTAACCAAAAGATATATTACAGGGCCTGTGAAAATCAATATATAAATGACTGGATTAGGTTTGAGACAGATGAACCTTTTATAATCAACTCTCCCCTACCAACAGGTGTTCCCTTCAATATTAGAGACAATAGCTATTGTCATATGCTTTTTAAACTCCTGGTTACAGAGCATATCCTTAATAATTCCTTTAAGAATAGCTCTATAAATTATTTATTGCGATTACTATTTAACAAGCTGTTGGAATCATTTGACTATAAGGATTTAAATGAGTTAGATAAAAAGCTCTATAAATTAAAACAAGAAATATATCAGCATCCAGATAGAAATTGGAATGTTAAGGATATGTCCACTAAGCTTAATGTAAGTATGGGGTATTTGGAGAGTATATACAAAAAAACCTTTGGCGTTACCTGCATCGAGGATGTTATTAATAGTCGTATTAATCTAGCCAAGGAATATTTATCTAACCAACAGTATACTATAAATGAGATAACTAGTATTTGTGGCTATAATAATGTAGAACATTTCTACAGACAATTCAAGAAAATAACTGGAATGACACCGAATCAATACCGTAATGCTGATAAAAAATGATATTCCAAGGCCGTTATGTTATTATAGGTCAATTAAATATGAATATATGTCATAATGATATAAAAGCCGGCAAATATGATACCCTACCTGTTCATTTATGATAAAATCCCGCAAATTGGCTAAACTATTAATATTTAATAATGGAAAATATTATTTAAAAATTGGAATTATGTATATAATATATTATCTGATTAATTTGAGGATACGAATATAGGTCAATTATTGTTGTAAAAAGGTCATTGATGTAGAAGGAATTAAACAGTATCATATTTGTATTATATATATATTTTTTAGCATGATTTTTATGCAAATATGACAAAAAAAGACTGCAGGAGGAAAAATGAATTCTATGAGTAAGCGTAAAAAAATAAGGGGATATAAAGAGTTTTTGCTAATTTTACCATTTATTATCCTGGTATTAGTATTCTCCTACTATCCTCTATATGGATGGATATATTCATTCTTTGATTATCAACCACCATTGCCTTTTTCTTGGGACTCTTTTGTAGGATTAAAATGGTTTAAGGTGCTATTCCAGAACAAATCCTACGTTAAGCAGACCTTACAGGTACTTAAAAACACCTTTGCCATGAGTGGTATTTCATTTGCATTTTCTTGGCTCCCTATGTTTTTTGCCATCTTTCTTAATGAGATTAAGAATGTACGTTACCGTAAGTTTGTTCAGACAGCTACAACCCTGCCTAACTTCATCAGCTGGGTGCTAGTGTATTCCGTAGCTTTCCTACTTATGAGTAACAACGGTATGTTCAACTCTCTGGGTATGGATTGGGGCATTATAGATAAGCCTATTGATTTCTTAAAATCAAATGAACATATATGGTTTAAGATGTGGGTATGGCTTACATGGAAGAATCTTGGATGGGCAGCCATCATGTATATCGCGGCCATATCAGGTATTGATGCTGAAC
>JAAYPG010000094.1 GCA_012519905.1 Clostridiales bacterium
AAATCCATCCATGAAGGGAAGTGGATGACTATTGAATATAAGAACAAAGGAGATAATATAACTTCATATTGGATTATGATAAAGAGTATTAATATAAGAGATAAATCTTTAATTGTAGAGGGGCTTCATTTATCAAAATTAACCACCTGTGAATTGAAGATATTTATTGAGTCTATTAGGTCCTCTAAGGTTATTGATGGCTCATATTATAAGATTAATCAGAAGCTTGTAGATGATATCAAACATAATCCGGAAAAATACCGCAATATATTCACTAACATAGCTAATCTTAAGATCTTAAACTACTTGAAGGACTGCCACAAATTAGACTGTACTCCTTATAAATGTGATTATTCCTTAATACAATATTTTGATGGAGACCGGTTGACATCAGGGAGCTATACTCTTAGTGATGCGCAATTCAAAGAGGTGGTTAAAAACTTTCAAATTAAAGCAGCCAATCCTTTTGGTCAGTTAAAGATAAAGCAACTATGTCTAAATGTATTAAGTATAAATACCAAAAACGGTTTATATGTCTTGGCATATAGAAGGCTTAAGCTTGATGTTATGTCAAGAACCCTAATTCCTGATGACGAGATTACTATTTGCAAGGAATTTACAATAGATGGTTACAAGCAAAGTATCAGGCAGTTTCTAGATGCAGATGAGTACTACCTCCTTGACGATTTCAAGAGAAATCTTGAACTTATTAAGGATAGGATTACTATCAATAATCCACAGATAAATGGTGTGGATGATATGCCTTATATGATTGCTATTGGTATGGATAACCTAGTTGATTTAGATTATGAATACAAGGCTATCATAGATATGTATAATAAGGGCAATGTTACATATCCCATTAAGGCATTTTTCGGTGATCTTGTTAGACGTCCAGATAGAAGAAAGGAGTATCCAGTAGTACTTCTAAATAAAAGGGTTAATATTGATCAGCTTCTTGCTCTCTATAAGGCGTTAAAGTACCCACTAACATATGTCCAGGGACCTCCAGGCACTGGAAAGACGAATACAATTAATAACACTATTATGACAGCCTTTTTTAATCAAAAGACTGTTCTTTTGACGTCCTATAATAACCATCCTATTGATAATGTATTTGAAGATTTTGTTAATATTTCCTACAGGGGAAGGACAATTCCATTTCCCATCATACGTCTTGGTAATAATGAAAAGGTAAGGGAATGTATTGTCTACATAAGACAAATGTACGAACTTACAAAGAATATAAATATATATGAGAAGACCCTGGAAAGAAATAAAGAGGATAAGATTGAAAGAACTAAAAAACTTAATGAGCTATTAAAGAGACATGAAACAATCTTAGATCTTAAGGAAAGAAAAGAAACAATCGAAAGGCTCTTAGTATCATATAAGAACTTAAAATTTCAGGTTGATCTTCAAGGAAGACAATTGGCTCAAATAAAAGAGGAGCTAAAGAATATTAAGGAGGTAACGGATGAAGAGGTATTAAGTCTTCTTGATGACGATGAGGATGAGTTTAGAAAGTACCTTTATTATACTTCTGCCGGCTATATTAAGAGACTTAATGAGCCAAAATATTCTGATTTGATTAGTATACTCTATATGAATGATAAGGAAGACCAGATTGTTAAATTCAATAAGTATCTCAGTAAGGATGAAAACATGAAGAAATTTCTTCGTGTATTTCCAATAGTTCTTACCACATGTATATCTGCTCATAAACTGGGAGAGCCAAAGCAGTATTTTGATATGGTTATATTTGATGAGGCCAGTCAGTGTAATACAGCAATATCCTTGATGCCTATTATTCGAGGTGAAAGCTTAATGTTGGTAGGTGATCCCCAACAGCTTAACCCGGTGATTATACTTGATGATCAAGATAATGAAGCTCTAAAACGAAAATACTCGGTAGCAGATGAGTATGATTATATAGAAAATTCCATATATAAGACCTATCTAGCCTGTGATTCGGTAAGTGATGAAATCTTACTAAGATATCATTATCGTTCCCATAGGAAGATAATAGGTTTTAATAATAAGAAATATTACAATGAAAAGCTTAAAATAATGAGTGATAGCAAGTCAGACAAACCATTAATATTTGTAGATATAGAAGATAATAAGACCCATTACAAGAACACTTCTCCAGGGGAGGCTAATAGAATAATTGAATATGCTAAGCTTAACAAGGATAAAAGCATAGGTGTAATAACTCCATTTGTTAACCAAAAGCAGATTATCAATAAAATGCTGGAGGAGAACGGAATAAGCAATGTTACCTGTGGTACAGTACATGCATTTCAAGGTGATCAAAAGGATACAATTATGTTCTCCTTAGCAATAACCGATCAGACAAAGCAAGGTACTTATGACTGGCTTAAGAATAATAAAGAGCTTATAAATGTAGCAACCTCTAGGGCACGAGATCAGCTGATTATCCTGTCTAGTAGAAAAAATCTTGACAGGTTAAGCAAGAAGGACTCTAGCGATGATTTATATGAGCTTATAGAATATACTAGATCCAATGGAATTACTAAGGTGACTAGTAAGGCGTCACCCTCACGAGCCTTGGACTTTAAGCCATTCAGTAGCCAGACCGAAAATGCATTCTTAGAGAGTCTAAATTTTGCATTAGATAATATTCTATATAATAATAAAAAGTGTACTATACATAAAGAGGTTCCGATTTCTCATGTATTTAATCAGAATGAATCCTATGAGGATTTATTCTATACAGGACGTTTTGATTTTGTTGTATATGAGAAAAGATTCGACAAACGGGAATACCCTATACTAGCAATTGAGCTGGATGGCAAGGAGCATAGGGATGATGAGCTTGTGAAGGCAAGAGACCGTAAGAAGAATGAAATATGTCGAAGACATGGACTCGAGCTAATCAGAATCGAGAACTCATATGCAAGACGCTATAATTATATCAAGGATATTCTTACAAGTTTCTTCGCGAAGATAAATACGTATAGGGCGTAATACGTTTTTTTGTGTACCCATAGGCTTGTACCCGGTACAAGACTGTGTATTCTGTACCGGGTACAGAATTTTCATAGTTAAAAATTTCACTTGCATTATATGCGTCGGTGTGGTAGTATGGTAAAGTGCTAATACGGTAAAATATAACGACTGTTGGGAGGAAGTTTTATGAAGAAATTATTTAGTATGTTATTAGTCGCTATACTAGTGCTTGGCCTTACTGCATGTGGAAGTAAGGATGGAGAAGACACATCATTGGAGTACATAGAGGACAGAGGTAAGCTGATTCTGGGCTTGGATGATTCCTTTCCTCCGATGGGATTTCGCGATGATGGTGATAATATCGTAGGCTTTGACGTAGATCTTGCCAGGGCAGTAGCCGAGAAGCTTGGGGTAGAGCTGGTTCTTCAACCGATAAAATGGACTGCTAAGGAGCATGAGCTTCAGACTAAGAATATTGACTGTATATGGAATGGCTTTTCTATTACTGATGAGAGAAAGGCGCAACTTACCTTATCTATTCCATATATGGAGAATTCTATAGCCATGGTTGTAGTAAATGGTAGTGGTATTGAGACTAAAGAGGATATGGCAGGTAAGAGATTGGCTGTCCAGGGTGGTTCTTCCGCTGAAGAAGCTTTGAACTCTGATGCGAACAAAGCCTTTAGAGAATCTCTGGGCGAGGTTAATGGTAGCTTCAAGGATTATGTAACAGCCCTTATGGACCTTGAGACAGGTAACTCCGATGCAGTGCTTATGGACTCTGTAGTTGCTAATTATATGATAAATGAAGCCGGCAAGGATTTTGTAGTTCTTAAAGATAATCTTGTAGCAGAGAAGTATGCTATAGGATTTAGAAAGGGTGAGGAAGCCCTTGCAGATGCAATTAATGATGCATTGAGAGAACTCAAGGCAGATGGTACAGTAGCTAAGATTGCCACAGAATGGTTTGGCTCTGACATCACTATTATAAAATAATCGATTACAAGAATATATATTTTATTAATAGGCTTTGGGGATAGTAATAACAAGAAGGTTTCATAATATGCCTAATCGGCATGATATGAAACCTTCTTGTTATAATAATAATCTAGTAGTAGCAACGGTCTGCTTAGCTTAACTGCTAACTCACTAAATTATATGGGGATGTATATATTATCCAATATTTTTATAAGTTTGTCAATTGCGATTCTTGTCAAAATATAGAGTTTTAAGAGTAAAGATGGAAAATGGGACTAAATGCCTATAATATATGCCTATTAAATAAGATTCATGATCCAAAAAGAGTATCAAGTATATATTTTCTTAGCAATTTATAAAGCTTAGAGAATTTACTAGATTGATATTTCCACATCATTATGATAATATGGTAAAGTGCTAATCGACAAAATTATTCCTGGGAAGGACTTGATTAAGATGAGGATTGATAATGTTCCAATAGATTTACTATTAAAGAATATGCTTTCAGCCACGGGGACTGTGCTTCTGATATTTTTCCTGACAGCTATATTGTCTATTCCCCTAGGCTTTGTTGTGGCTCTGGCTAGAAGGAGTCGTTTTAAAATTATAAGTATTCCTACAAGAATATATCAGCTGATTTTCAGAGGAACGCCTCTTATGCTTCAACTCTTCTTCTTTATGTATGGGCCTTTCTACATATTTGGTATCGGCTTTGGAAGATTTAATGCTTGTATTATTGCTTTTGTAATAAATTATGCGGCATATTTTGGTGAGATATTTAGAGGTGGTATTGCCGCCATTCCTAAGGGCCAATATGAGGCAGCTAAGGTATTAGGATATAGCAAGTTCCAGACATTTATGAGGATTATCCTGCCCCAGGTAGTAAAGCATGTTATGCCTGCCACAGGAAATGAATTTATGACCCTGGTTAAGGACACATCCTTAGCCCAGGTAATATCGGTGGCTGAGATATATAATGTGGCAACCAATGCCGGCGCCAGGTATTTTTCAACAGTGCCCCTTATAGTGGCGGGGATTTTCTATCTTGTTATGAATACAGTAGTAGAGATGGCATTTAAATTAATTGAAAAGAAACTTGATTATTATAGAACATAGAGCAATTGAGATTGCATTATTTGGGGGTATAATATGCTATTATTGGCTGAAAATATACAAAAGAGATTTGATAGTGAGAACGTGCTAGAGGATATATCCCTAGAGGTAAATGAAGGGGAAGTAGTGGTTATCATAGGTCCCTCCGGCTCTGGTAAATCGACCCTACTTCGTTGTCTGACACAGCTAGAGCAGGTGAATAGTGGACGAATAGAGATAAACGGTAAGCTGATGGTGGATACTGTTGATGGCCGGGCTGTATATGCAGATTCAAAGACCCTTCATGAGATTCTTCTGGATGTGGGACTGGTATTTCAGAATTTTAATCTTTTTCCTCATTACTCTGTAATGAAGAATATTGTGGATGCCCAGGTTAATGTCTTAAAGAGGGACAAGGAGGAAGCTAGGACTATAGCTATGGAGCTTCTTAAGAAAATGAATCTTTCTGATAGAGGGGATGCTTACCCCTGTGAACTGTCAGGAGGGCAACAGCAGCGTATAGCCATATCTAGGGCTCTGGCTTTAAATCCCAAGATTTTATTCTTTGACGAACCTACATCTGCTTTAGATCCTGAGCTAACCGGGGAGATTCTTAAGGTAATAAGAAATCTAGCTAATGAGAATATGACCATGGTTATCGTAACCCATGAGATGGCATTTGCAAAGGAAGTGGCTGATAGGGTCATCTTTATGGATAATGGACTGGTTGTAGAGCAGGGCACTCCTGAGGAACTCTTTGGTAATACTGTCAATCAGAGAACTAAGGAATTCTTGCAGCGATATTCAGATATATAATTATAAAAGTGTACCGGGTACAAAAAACTGTACCCGGTACACTTTTAGAAAGATTATGCATTTTCATGGGAAATATTGGTATATGAAAATAATGCTTGCAAATATTACCTCTTTTTGATATAATTAAATATGTGCAAAATGATAAGACTAAGAAGGAGTGGACGCAAGTCCACTCTTATATTTTGTAATAAGAAGTAAAACTTAGTCTTGGATGCTTTTAGTTAGAAAGAAGGGTATAAGATGGCAAAACACGATGTATATGAGAAAAGGACTGAGAAATTATTAGAACCGATAATAGCGGAGAATAATTTTGAATTGTATGATGTGGAATATGTGAAGGAAGGTAGCAATTGGTATCTACGGGCCTATATAGATAAGGAAGGCGGAATTAATGTAGACGATTGCGAGCTTGTCAGCAGAGAGCTGAGTGATTTGCTTGATAAAGAGGATTTTATTCCGGATGCCTATATTCTTGAAGTGAGTTCGCCGGGACTTGGTAGACAGCTAAAGAAGGATAAGCATTTTGAGCGTAGTATTGGTGAGGAAGTAGAGGTCAAGCTCTATAAGCCTATCAATAAGCAGAAGGAATGGGTGGGTATACTTACTTCCTATAATGCTGACGCTCTAACGATTAAGATAGATGAAGAGAACCTGATGGAAATAGCCAGAAAAGATATTGCATTGGTCAGATTGACCTTTGATTTTTAGTGTGAGTTGTAAAGTTAAGAAGGGGAGAAGAATTTCTCCGTTGTAGGTCAATGAATGTTTATTATTAGAGAGG
>JAAYPG010000095.1 GCA_012519905.1 Clostridiales bacterium
AAATTCTTTAGCTATCCTTATAGCGGTAAATATATCATCAGCTCTATGGGCATGGGCCTTTATAGGAATTTCTCTTTTTAATACAGGAATCATGGCTTCTAGCTTCATATAAAAATCAGGTGTTTTGCCTTCATCTAAAGCTTTATCCTTCTTATCCATATATACTTTGGCTTTTAAAAGCATCTCCCTAAGTAGAGCAGCAGTCCCCATCCTGGTCATAGGAGTTTTCTTCTTAGCATTATAAACTCTCTTTGGATTTTCTCCAAATGCAACCTTCATTGCAATAGGATCCTTTATTATCATGTCGTCAACTCTGTTACCATAAGTTTTTATAGCAACTGCCGTACCGCCTATAACATTGGCACTACCGGGTCCTGTGATCGCTGTAGTTACACCACCCTGATAGGCTTCTTCTAAGGTTATGTCCATAGGATTAAGTCCATCAATAGCTCTAACATGAGGGGTTATAGGATCGGTCATTTCGTTATAATCAGCGCCTTCAAATCCTATAGAGCTCTCATCTAATCCTAGGTGACAATGGGCGTCTATAAGACCCGGGGTCACCATCCTACCTTCTGCATCAATAATGTCGCAGCCAATAGGTGGATCGATATTTTTGCCTACTTGAATTATCTTCCCGTCATCAATTAAAATCGAACCATTTTCTATAACTTCTCCTACCATGGTATAAATCAAACCGTTTTTTATTAATTTCATTATATCGCCTTTCTGTATGTAATTAATATTGTCTTTTGTCTTAATAATCTTATATAAAATAGTCATTGATTAATAAAACAATAGGAAATATTATAGCAAATAATATACTTATTTTCAAATTTATCAAATCTTCCTCACCGCTGAATTCATATAGATTTGATTGACCATATGGTAAATTATTGATATCATTAGTACAGTTATATTTTCAGACAATGAAAGGTGGGCATTATATGAAACTATCAAATGAACAGCTAAAGGAGATTTATTACGGAGCTTATAGTATGTGTGAAACTGATGATGGATATTTACAATCCTTTCAGTATACGCAGCAGCAGATGGAGTATTTTAAGGAAAGTCTAGATTTTTGGTATGATAGGTGTATGGCTTCCAGCGCAAAAACACTGGAGTTTTCTACAAAAGCGACTAAGTTTTCCTTTGAATACAAAATTATATGGGTGGGTTCAGAGGACTCTTTTGAACTTGTTGTTGATGGATTGATAACAAAAATATATTATGTTAAGGATCTGCCAAAGGAAGGTAAATTAACCTTTGAGATGCCTACTGGTGATAAGAAGGTCATGGTATATCTGCCAGCTGATGCAACCGTTCTAATACGTAATTTTGAGATAGATGCGGACCTTATTCCTGTGGAAAAAGGGGAGAAGGTTTTATGGATGGGAGATTCCATAACACAGGGCTTTGGCCCATTACGTTCTGCACATACCTATGTAAGTGTGGCAAATAGACTACTTAACTACGATATTATCAATCAAGGAATTGGCGGATACATATATGATAAGAATGTACTTGTAGATATGGAAGGATACTCTCCTGAAAAGATTATTGTTTCTTTGGGGACTAATCAATATGGAACAGAGACTATGAAGGATGTTGAGGAATACTATGAAAGATTATTAGAAGTTTATGGTGATAGGCCGGTGCTATGTATAACACCTATCTGGAGAGGCGATTCACCTGATGGACTAGAGGTGCTAGCAAGGTTCTGTGAAAATATCAAGAATATATGTGCTAAGTATCCCAATATTACTGTAGTTGAAGGTTTTAAGCTCCTGCCCCATGCTTCAGAATATTTTCTAGATAATCTTCATCCTAACGCCCTTGGGTCAGAAATATATGGAAGAAACCTAGTATTAGCAATACAGGAAGCGGGATTCTAATTTTCTGAAACATGGAGTATGTATTAAAGCTCTTTAGAGCTCTAAGTGTATTGATGCCTAATACTATATATTAAGTCATCTACATTAAGCCATTGAATAGTTTAAATTCTATTCAATGGCTATTTTTAGTTCAGTTCACATTCTGTCCTGTTCACTATGTTAAAAAAATGTCGATTATTTGCATATTGTAGTGAATTTGCTCATGTGATACAATTAAAGTATATAACTTGAAGATCTTAGCGACATAATATATTTTAATATAAATTTGAAAGGAGATATACCTCATGAACCCTATATTCGGACGAGAGGATAAAAATTGGCGAACTATCCTAGTGAAATTTCTAATTATAACTATATCGATTGTCGCTATCCTGTATTTTGTTTTAATAACAGGTGGAACTAAAAAGGTATTCGTACAATTAATGTATATCCCTATAATTCTATCTTCAACATTTTGGGGATCATATGTTGGCTTATTAGTAGGTCTTATTTGTGGTATATTGGCAGGTCCTTTCATACCACTCGATGTTTCTAATGCTATCATGCAAGATCCATTAAACTGGATTTCTCGTTCACTTATATTCTCATTCATAGGTTTTTTCACGGGGCAAATGATCGAGAGAATTAATAGACTTAACTTAGAAAAACAAGAGAGAAACTTTAAAAGTCCTTTTTATGATCTTCCTAATGCGCAGAGACTCCTAAATGATATTAAGAATAGAATCAAATCTAAAGAGTATTTCAAACTTCTATCAATCAAATTAACAAACTTGAATGAAATTGAAAAATACGTTGATAATAAAATTGTATTTGACATAGTTGATAATATTGTAAAGAGGTTAATGCATTATTGTGATCGACAGGCCATTTATTCTTATGAAAAAGATGAGTTGATTGTACTTACATGTAAAAATTGTTCGGAAAATTATGAAGATAAGGTTAAAGAGGTTTTGGAAGATTATTTTGCCTCTCCTATTACAATTAATGGATATAAAATCAGAGTCTCCTTAAAAGTAGGTGTATATATATATAAGGGAGAGGATAATTCACCAATAGATATATACAACAAGGCCCGGATTGCTTATGAACAGGGAGAAATAAAGGAATCGGGAGTCTATTATTACGATGTTAATTTAGAAAATAAGAGAAGAGAGATACATAATATAACAGGAGCATTGCTCGAATCGATTCAAAGAAATGAAATGTTTGTTGTCTACCAGCCTAAGATTGATATTATTAATAATAAGATTTCCGGTGTGGAGGCTTTGGTGAGATGGAAAAGAAACGGAAATGAATTTATTGGGCCAAATATCTTTATTCCCATAGCAGAAGAGATAGGGTTTATCAATAAGATTTCAAAGTTTGTTTTTGATAATGTAACAACCCAGATAAAGGAATGGAAGAGTAAGGGGATAGAATTGAAGTGCTCTGTGAATACATCTGTGCATGAATTAATCGATGATACCTATATTGCGTGGGCTAATGATATAATCACAAGTAAAAAGGTGGATAGAACTGAATTTGAAATTGAACTAACAGAAAGGGCCATATCCTATAATGATACAAGATTAATAAATAAGATGAACTACTTAAAAGGATTAGGCTATCAAATATCTATAGATGATTTTGGAACTGGTTATAACTCCCTTATGAGTGTTGGTGAAATACCCTTTGATAAATTAAAAATAGATAAATATTTTATCGATAGGATTCATAAAATCGAAATTGCTGAACTAATAAAACTTTTTATAGAATACGCCCATACACTTGGTAAAGTTGTTATAGCAGAAGGTGTTGAGACCGAGGAGCAATTAAATACACTTAAAATGATGAATTGTGACGAGGTGCAAGGATATTACTATAGCAAGCCCTTATTACCAGAGGATATAGAAACATTTTATCATGAGTTTAATAAGGCTAAGGTATAAAGAGTATAGATTGCAATAGGATGTAAATTATGAAAAGTATAAGATAGGTAAAGTAAAACTCTGCGAGCTAGGTAAAACTCGCAGAGTTTATTTTATATTATTATTTTATAAATTTATGAACGCTTTTTCTGCACAAGCTTGTATAGCAAGTTTATTCATCATATATAATGTGAACAGGCTTTGCTAAAGCTATATTAGCGGCAGAATGGGTTCTCTGTAGGATAAAGCATATTGCTAGGTTGATTGAAGCTAATATCAGTAACTCCTAAGTATTTGAATATCTCAAATAACTGCTTTCCGAAGTGACCGAATGCTACAGCACCATGATGTGGATAGTTCTTTTGGATTAATACATGGCGATAGAAGCGCTTCATTTCAGGAATAGCAAAAACACCAATGCTTCCGAAGGAGTGAGTTGCTACTGGAAGCACTTCACCTTCTGCAACGTATGCACGTACTTTTGTATCAGCAGTACTTTGAAGACGGAAGAATGTAATCTCACCTGGAGCGATATCACCTTCTAGAGTACCTCTTGTAATGTTAGGCTCTTGATCTGGCTCAAGACTTCTAGCCATAATCTTCTGGTTCTTCATAGAACAGAAGGAGAGCTTATTAGATGGGGTATTACCGCAATGGAAGCCCATGAATGTATCTGTTAAACTATAGTCGAATTTACCCTTTATATCCTTCTCGTACATATCAGCCGGTACGGTATTGTTAATATCAAGTAATGTTACAGCATCATTACTTACACATATGCCAAGGTATTCACTTAGTGCACCATAGATATCAACTTCGCAGGATACTGGTATACCTCTGCCTGTTAAACGGCTGTTTACATAACAAGGAACGAAACCAAACTGTGTTTGGAAGGAAGGCCAGCATTTGTTAGCAAATACAACGAATTCCTTAGCACCCTTGTGAGCCTCTGCCCAGTCAAGTAATGTTAACTCATATTGAGCTAGTTTTGGTAAGATACCAGGCATTTTATTACCTTCACCTAGCTCCTCCTCCATGTCTTTAATCACATCTGGTATTCTAGGATCATTTGCATGCTCATTAAATGATGCGAATAAATCTAATTCAGAGTTCTCCTCAATCTCCACACCGAAGCTATATAGAGGCTTAATTGGTGCATTACAAGCAAGGAAATCCTGTGGTCTTGGACCGAAGGATATTATCTTTAAATTAGCTAGACCTATGATAGCTTTTGCAATAGGTATGAATTCTTCAATCATGTCGGCAACCTCTGCAGGGGTTCCAACAGGATACTCTGGTATGTAAGCACGAATACCACGAAGGGCTAAGTTATAGCTTGCATTAAGCATACCGCAGTAAGCGTCTCCACGCTCGTCAGCAAGGATAGAAGTAGATTCTTCTGCAGCTCCAACAAACATTACAGGGCCATCAAAATTCTTTGCAAGCAAGGTCTCGCTTGTCTCAGGACCGAAGTTACCTAAGTATACTACCAGTGCATTACATTCTGCCTCATTAACATCAGCGAGAGCATTTAACATATGGTTTTCATTCTCGATAGTGATTGGGCATTCATAAATATCAAGGCCTTTCTCGCGATATGCTGCAACTACAGCGGCTCTTCTACTATTAGATAAACTCATAGGGAAGCAGTCTCTGCTTACTGCAACTATTCCAATTTTAACATTAGGTACATTAATCATTTTAGTTACCCAGCCTTTCTTAGGAAATATATATAGTTTAGTCATAAAACTTATAGTAGTATTATAAGTTTTCATAATGTTTTTGTCAATTGATATATTGTCTCTGATTGCCTTTAGTTCATGTAAGTATGTCCTAAAAACATTATATGATAATATTGTAAATTAAGACTAAATAGTTTACAATGCTCATACTGATATCAAGAATTGTTGTAAGTATATGAAAGATAAATAATACATGACATGGGAGAAGAGATTTGTTAATTAATATGAAAAGAATGCAAATAAATAAGAGGTTTTTAAATCGACTCTTAATAATTATCCTTAGCATATTTACACTGTTATCTGCGGTAATAATTGGATTGAGATTTAACTATAGATATTTTTATAAAACTGCGCAGAGAGAATTCCTTATCCCTGCACTTTCGGGCGGTTTTGTTCCACAAGGATTTACATATAGTGAAAAAGAGTATATATTTCTCATAAGCGGTTATATAACAGGTAGTAAGGAAGCTAAAGTAATTATTACGAAGCCGGACGGTAGCTATCGAATACTGACTGTTTTGGATGAACAAGGTAAGGTACTAATCAGTCACATGGGTGGAATTGGGATCTATGAAGAATATGTATATATGGCTGGTTGCAATGGCATATGTTATGTGCTTTCAAGTGAGGAACTCATACATGGAGATAGTGATAAAATCAGTGTAATGGGAAGTTTCAAGACGGGTAATGAAGCTTCATTTTGCTTCGTATCTGAAAATTCTCTTTATGTGGGTGAATACTATTATAATATTAAATTCAAAACAGATGAAGCCCATCAAATGACTACTCCTACTGGAGATGCAAACAAAGCTCTTATGTTACGCTTTGAACTGGATCAAGAGTATCCTTTGGGAGTGGATACTTCACCAGATATGGCCTTGTCAACAACTGGACGAATCCAAGGGGGGTGTTTGACGAATAATGGCACAATGGTATTGTCTGCTTCTAGCATTTTTCAAGGCTCACAACTGTACTATTACGATTACATTACTATTGTATCCGAAGTAGCTGATATATTTGAAATCGAGGGGAGAGCAATACCTCTATATTATCTGGATAATGACAATTTAATTGAAACAATTAGTGTTTTGCCAAAATCCGAGGGTATTACGGTCTGTAATGACAATATCTATATTGTTTTTGAATCTGCAACCAGGCGCTTTAAATATGGTAAACTTCTGGATGCGCAATATGTATATAGTTTACCCCTGGATTAGAATTCGGAGCTAATAATAAGCTTAACATATGATAAAAAGAACAGGAGATATTGACAGATGAGTATGACAGCTAATTTAACAGAACGAGGAATTACAAAAACATTATTTAAACTAGCTCTTCCAATTATGGGTACAAGCTTTGTTCAAATGGCTTATAACCTAATTGATATGATTTGGGTTGGAAGGATAGGAACTGGAGCTGTTGCTGCAGTGGGTACAGCTGGCTTTTTTACTTGGCTTGCTAATGCATTTATATTGATACCAAAGATTGGGGCCGAGGTTGGAGTGGCACAATCCACAGGACAGCAAAACATGAGAGAAGTAAAAAAGTATATTAAGCATAGTATACAGATGGTGATCTTTCTTGCACTTTTGTATGGACTTATCTTAATAGCCTTTAGAGATAGTTTTATAGGATTTTTTAATCTAGGTGATGAAGCAATTATTCAAGATGCTATTAGCTACTTAGTTATTGTTTCTTGTGGGTTCGTATTCTTTTTTATAAATCCAGTATTAACCGCAATCTTTAATGGATATGGTGATAGTAAAACTCCTTTTATAATAAACTCAATTGGCCTGCTTGCCAACCTAGTACTTGATCCTCTGTTAATCATGGGTATTGGGCCTTTTCCAAGATTAGGAGTGGCAGGTGCGGCTATAGCTACAATCATATCTCAAGGTATAGCAACACTTTTATTTATTATTAAATCAAAAAGAGCATTAAATATATTCTCAAATATTCATTTATTTACAAAGCCAGATTTAGCCCATATCGTAAGAATAACAAAATTGGGATTACCAACTGCTCTTCAGAGTGGGCTATTTTCTATCATCGGTATGGTATTAGCTAGAATTATTGCACAGTGGGGGCCTACACCTATAGCAGTGCAAAAGGTAGGATCCCAGATTGAGTCTATTTCCTGGATGACAGCAGGAGGCTTTCAAAGTGCCATGAGTGCCTTTGTTGGCCAGAACTATGGTGCGCAGAAATGGGATAGGGTGAAAAAGGGATATTACATTGGAATAATAATAGTTTCCTGCATTGGTTTGTTTGCTACAGCTTTGTTGTTCTTTGGTGCAAGACCCTTGTTTACTATCTTTATAAATGAGGAGGAAGCCATACAACAAGGAATACAATACCTGAGAATACTAGCATTTTCACAGCTGTTTATGTGCATTGAGATTGCAACTGCAGGGGCTTTTAATGGGTTGGGTAAGACTATTCCACCTTCCATTGTGGGCATAATATTTAATTTTATACGAATTCCAAGTGCAATCATTCTATCTTCCACAATCTTAGGATTGAATGGGATCTGGTGGACAATAAGTATGACTAGTATTTTGAAAGGAATCATACTTACAAGTTGGTTTGTTATACTTCTAAGGAAGTCCAGGACAGGGTTATTAGACAGGAGTAGTAAATATAATATTCTTTGATTTGTAGTTTTACATTTTATGTTTATGTATTATAATGGGAGTGATATGGGTAGTCAGAGAGTCTAGGGGGGAACAGATGGATATAAAAAGAGAAAAAAAATGTCGGAGGCTATAAAGAATAACATTAATAAAGTTATTATAGGTAAATCAGAGCTTGTGGAACTGCTAATAACAGCACTAATATCAAATGGTCATATTCTACTTGAGGATGTACCAGGTACGGGTAAGACAATGTTGGCGAAGTCTTTGGCAAAATCAATTGATGTAGAGTTTAAAAGAATTCAGTTTACACCTGATTTACTTCCTTCTGATATAACTGGTTTGAATTATTACAATCAAAAAGAAGGTGAGTTTACTTTTAGAAGAGGTCCAGCTTTCACGAATATCCTATTAGCTGATGAAATTAACCGAGCCACTCCAAGAACCCAATCAAGTTTACTTGAATGTATGGAAGAAAGACAGATAACTATAGACGGAGATACATATATACTAGAGAGGCCGTTTTTGGTAATCGCAACACAGAACCCGGTGGAGACAGCTGGTACATACCCATTACCTGAGGCACAACTGGATCGTTTTATGATGCAGCTTAGCATGGGCTTTCCATCCTTTGATGAGGAAGTTAATATATTAAATAGATTTATAGATGATGACCCTCTTGAGAACTTGGCACCGGTTTGCTCGGTAGAGCAGCTTCTAGCAGCACAGAAAGAAGTAAAATCAGTATATGTCCACCCCGCGTTAATGGGCTATATAACAGAAATAATTCAAAAAACAAGGAAGAACAAAGGTATCTTACTTGGTGCAAGTCCCAGAGGAAGCATAGCCTTATTAAGGTCTGCTCAGACCTATGCTGCAATCAAGGGACTTGATTACGTTACCCCTGAAATAATTAAATATCTGGCACCATTTGTACTTTCACATCGAATATTACTGAGGGCCGCCTTCCAGAGAAGTGAAACTACTGTAGAGATTATGAATAGCATATTATCAGACATCCCTGTTCCTACAGAGCATTTTCAGAAGAACTAAGATTAATGATCAAAACTCTGGGGGTTGTGAAATGAATCTCTTAATGGCTTTATTAGGGACGCTAATGCTTTATGGATTACAGAATTATGCATATAAAAGATTATGGAGTAAAGGGCTTAAAGTGGATCTAAGATTTTCAAAGGAGGCTGTGATTGAAGGAGATGAGGTGTCACTTATTGAGACCATCTCAAATCATAAGCTAATAATTCAAAAAAAGCTTATGGATACGACAGCAAATGATTATTTGATAGTTATATCTTATAATCAGAAAGAGGAATTACAGCAACTTATGCTAGACCAGATACGAGTTAAGAGGGAGTTTACTTGGGTTATTCCTACAAATAAGGATATAAAGGTAAGAGTTAGTGAGGAGATATTGGATCATATTATCGAATGGGAGTTAAATGAGTGAATAGGGGTGTGACCATTGAATAGGTTTTGGAGAATTAAAATAGATTGGATAAACTTAACCCTAAGATCCTTGATTTTCATTGCTCTTGCTTCTTTTATGCTATTATATATAACAGATCATGCTTCTTATATCTGGAAAGGTTTGATGCTTTTCCCAGGGGCTATAATATCCTTTCTAATTCGGAAATACTCTAAGCATCTATGGAGTTTTATTATATTACAGCTGATGCTTTTCGTGATTTATATCTTATTATCTGATGAATTAGTATTAAAAGCTATATATGGAATAAGTATTTCAGTATTTGTAATAACTGAGTTTATTTTGAATATCAAGAAGAAGATTAAAAACACTCCTCTTGTATGTTCGATTATACTAATTGCCATACATGCCTGCTGCAAGGCTATTTATCCAGAGGATAAGATGGTAGGGCTCTTTTTCTTTATCGCTGCTATAGCATTTGGTATCCTATATATGGTCAATGCTTATCAAGTGAACTCATATATATACTTTAAAAAGCATGAAGAAAAAGTAAATATACCTATGAAGAAAATTCGCTTTACTAATACCTTCTACATAGGCGGTTTTATTATACTTTGCCTTGTTATCATGATGATATTTACCAGAATTCCGCTGGCTGGTATAGGTCGGTTATTTAGCGATCTTATAAGATGGTTATTAAAACTATTTATATCAATAGCCATGTTATTTAAAAAGGAACCGGAAGAAATCAATCTAGAAGAAGAGATAATGTATTCTAATAGTATTCTTATATCACCAGAACCAACACTTTTTTCTCAAATCGCTAATCTACTATTTGTGGGATTTACAATAATAGTTATATTAGCAGTAGTTATCTATGGAATTTATAGAATTTATATGCTTTTCCAGTTTAAGCTAATGATATCTGAGGATTTAAGAATAGAGAATATTAAGCCATTTGTGAAAGATAATAACAAGATCGATAAAAAATCAACTATAGGACCTCGAATTAGGACTCTATTTGGTAATTCCAATAATGTAAAGATACGTAGATTATACATAAGGGCTGTACAGAAGAGTATTCTGGCAGACGATAGATTAAAGTACAAACTACCCAAGGAATTATCGGTATATGCATTGGGAGCAGGCAAAGCAAAAATCGACGAGCATGAGTTAAAGAAGAATAGAGAAAAGCTTACAGTTATTTATGAAAAGGCAAGATATAGTAATATGGAATGCAGTAAAGAGGAAGTTAAATTGGTAAAAGACCTTCTAAGATAAAGAAGTTCCTATATGAGAGCTCTAAACATAGTAACACCATCTGTCAAATATTAGAGTGTTTTGCCATAAACGATTGAAATATGCATAAAACTTTGATATACTTTTAACATTATAAGGATTGGATGTTTTTTATTATGAGTAAATCAAGTTTTAGAGATTGGTACAGAAAAACAATTGGTAAATTGATACCGGAGTATGGGATCCTATCACTAATGGCTTGCTTCTTAGTAAACATATCTATTTATTGGGGAACCCAACTTATTATGAAGGGAAAATATCATTATGATTTTACTTCTAAATTAGATAACAAAATCCCATTTATAAAAGAATGGGTCATAATCTATCTTGTATGCTATGTTTTTTGGATAGTAAATTACATACTTATATGTCATGAGGGAAAAGAAAAATGGTTTCGGTTTTTCTTTGCTGAGATTTTAGCCAAATTTATATGTGGTATCATTTTTGTAATTTTACCTACAACGAATATACGGCCTCTGGTAGCTGGAAATGATATATTTAGCTGGTTGATGAGATTTGTATATTACATTGATACACCAAGTAATCTTTTTCCATCTATTCATTGCTTGGTGAGTTGGTTTTGCTTTATTGGAATTAGAACTAGTAAGAAGGTTCCTTTTTGGTACAAGGTATTTTCATGTATATTTGCAATACTTGTATTTTTATCAACTCAATTTACAAAACAGCACTACCTGATAGATATAGCCGGGGGTATATTGATAGCAGAGTTGTCTTATTATATTGCTTGCCATACTCAAATATATATAGGAATAAAGAAGGTTTTCCTATGGGCTAATGATAAACTTTTTGGAGCAAGTACATATTATGAATAAACGTAAGCTTATATTTAATATATTATTTTTAATAGTTGTCTTTTCCATAACCTTCTACTACATATTTCACAATCAGGATATAAGCGACATACTAGAGATTATAAAAAGCACTAATACCGGATATTGGCTATGGGCTATTTTATGTGTTATCTTTTTTATTGGTAGCGAATCAATTATAATATTTTATATGATGAATTCCATTAAGCAAAAGGTTAATCTGGTTCATTGTTTTTTGTATTCATTTGTCGGTTTCTTTTTTTCTTGTATTACACCGTCAGCCACAGGAGGGCAACCTGCCCAGATTTATTTTATGAAAAAGGACAAAATACCAATACCTATGGCTACATTGGTTCTTATGATTGTTACTATCGCTTATAAAATGGTTTTGGTGGTATTAGGAGTGGTCGTTTTGCTAGTTCGACCGTCAGAAATCATAAGCTATTTAGAACCGGTAATTGGTATATGCTATCTAGGCCTTCTAATAAACGTAATATGTGTGGGTTTTATGCTTCTTCTGGTTTTTCATCCTACTCTGGCTAAAAATCAACTTATATTTTTAGTCAATTTGCTTGGAAGACTGCGTTTGATTCGAAGAAAAGAGCACTATCTACTTAAAATAGAATCCTCTATGAAACAATATAAGGATATCGCTATATTTTTTCGATCAAATAAAATAGTTATATGTAATGTTCTTATAATCACTATAGCTCAGAGAGTATTACTATTTTATATAACATATCTGACCTACCGATCATTTGGACTTAATGAGGCTAACTTTATAACTATTGTTGTTTTACAAGGAATGATATCAGTTGCTGTTGATATGCTTCCACTTCCAGGAGGAATGGGCGTTAGTGAAAAGCTATTTCTATCAATTTTCACACCTATTTTTGGAGCTGTAACACTGCCAGCTATGATAGTAAGCAGGGGTCTTAGTTATTATACACAACTAATTTTAAGTGCAATGTTTACGGTGGTAGCATTTATTACCATAGGAAGAATACGTGAAAGGAATATAGAAAAATGATAGGGTTTTATGATTATACGGTAATTCTTACATATATCAGTTTGCTGTGTTCAGTATTTGGGATTACACAGGCGATTGATGGGAGGTTTAGAACTGCTATTGTATGTCTTGCATTATCAGGACTTTGTGACATGCTTGATGGTAAGGTTGCAAGAACAAAAAAAGATCGAACTAATGATCAAAAGCTGTTTGGGGTGCAGATAGATTCCTTATGTGATGTGATTTGCTTTGGAATATTTCCTACAGTTCTATGTTATATACTGGGGGTTAGAGGGGTCCTCGGTGGTATCGTTATTGGATACTACTGTATTTGCTCAGTTATAAGACTTGGATTTTTTAATGTCCTTGAAACAAATAGGCAGATGAAGGAAGATGGTGCCAATAAGTTTTATTGCGGACTTCCTATTACTTCAATAACAATAATATTGCCAGTTGTATTTCTTTTAAGTTTCTTTATTTCAGCATATGCGTTTAAATGGGTTTTGCTAGCCATGCTTTTCATTGTAGCCACATTGTATATTCTTAATTTCAAACTAAGAAAACCATCCAATAAGCAGCTATATCTGATGGTAGTAATTGTGGCTTTCATAGTCTCGATAATTCTTCTGTATTCGGATTATCGTATTAAACATAAGGTTATTAAGGAGGAGGCATTACTCAATGAGTTATGTGAATAGGAGGCCTGCTGAATGAGATGTGTGGACCGCAGTGGTAATGAAATTAAGCAAGATGATCTACAAAATAATATATTGAATTTCCTTTATAAGCACAAGTTTGGTAGAGCTTTACTTAAACAACTGATAAAGCCATGGGTTTCACATATATCAGGAGTTGTACTTAACAGTTATTGTTCTAGAATATTAATTCCACCATTTATAAATAAACATAAAATAAATATGAAGGAATATGAAGCACGTACATACTCATCATATAATGATTTTTTTACAAGAAAGATTAAAGAAGGTAAACGCAAAATTGACCTTCAGAAGAATCACTTGATTGCTCCTTGTGATGGTAAATTAAGCGTATATCATATAAATAAGGATTCTCGTTTTACTATAAAAAACACTTCATATACCTTAAAAAGTTTGCTAAGAAATAAAAAGCTTGCTGACTATTATGAAAATGGTACCTTACTCTTGTTTCGATTAACAGTTGATGATTATCATAGATACTGTTATATAGATAATGGTAGGAAGACAAAAAACTATAGAATAAAAGGGGTTTTTCATACTGTAAATCCGCTAGCAAATGAAGTGGTTCCAGTGTATAAAGAAAATACAAGAGAATATTCCCTTTTATATAGTGAGAACTTCGGAAGGGTTTTAATCATGGAAGTAGGAGCTATGTTGGTTGGAAAGATTCTTAATTACCATGATGAAGCTAGGGTTAAGCGAGGTGAAGAGAAGGGTAGATTTGAGTTTGGAGGATCCACTATAATTGTGTGTCTTGAAAAGGGAAGAGTAGCTATCGATAAAGACATATTGAATAACTCGGCCAGTCAAGTTGAAACACTGGTCAAGTTGGGAGAGAAGATCGGAGAAGTTCATATTTGAATAAAAAAACAGGAAAATCTTAATAAAGGCTTTCCGGCCACTTTGTTTACCACGTAGATAACCACCTTCTAACTGTATTATGGAAGTCGAATTATCTTTAATCGTAACATTGCATTGTTTCTGGATGGAAGATTAGATCAGGTAATATATAAATAGATATGATAGGTAAAACCTATCATATCTATAAACTAATTGTATTTTACAATAGATGACTGATGTAATATGATATAAGTAAAGATATTGATTTACTGCTAGGATATAGGATGATAAGTTAAGTTTATCATAAAATTAGCCTATATAAGAAGCGAATAAGGTAATAAATATTAATGAAGAAGCAGCAACTGCAATCCAGGTGCAACCACCAAGAATTATAGGCTTAGTACCCTTTGTTATCAAATCTTTGAACTGAATCTTAAAGCCTACACCAGCTAGGGCAGCGGTATTTAAAAATTTGTAACCCTTTTTAAAGAAGCTAGATGCACCGTTTATATTATCGAATAATCCCAAGGTGTTTATGACGGCCATTAAGAGGAATATCAGAATAAACCAAGGAAATACCTTAATTACAGTCTGACCAACTGACATTTTTGGTGCATTAGAATCTAAAGAAGTATTTGCCGCGGATTGCTTTCTTATCATAAGGACTGAGAATACAATAGCTATAGCAATAAGCATTGTGGTTCTTGTAAGCTTAACTGTTATTGCCAAGCTCAGATCAACATTATTTAATACACTATAAGTAGCTTCAGCAGCGGCGACGCTGGAGGTATCGTTAATGGCGGAACCAGCCAAAATTCCAAATTGATTTTCGCTTAATCCAAGGAAGGTTGATAAATATGGAAATGCCAGCGCAGCGAATATATCAAATAGGAATATTGCAGTCATGGCATAAGCTATTTCGGTTTCTTTTGCTTTGATTATTGAGGCTAAGGTTGCTATTGCTGTACCACCGCAAATAGCAGTACCACCGCCAACCAATGTACAGGTATTAGTGGATACCTGTATTTTTTTACCTATAATATAGGCGACTGAGAATGAAATAAATATATTTAATATAATTAGTGGAAGTGCTTTTGCTCCATAGCCTAAGATCTCTTTAAAATTAAGAGTAGCACCTGCCAATATAATACCGAGATTTAAGAATTTTTTTCCTACAAAGGTAGTACCGGCTTTGAAGTCTTTATCTACAGAGGGTAGAAGATTAACGATTATTATGCTTATAAACAGGCCTATCATAGGAGCACCTATAAGTCTTTGCTTTCCTCCAAGATAGGTTGCGACTATGGCTATGATTATACATATGATAATAGCTAGGTACTTCTTAAATTTTATAGGAAATTTAGCATTTGTGTTAATTTTCATTTAAGTTAATTCCTTTCAAAGTTATATATAAAAAGTGAGTTATAAAATTAACAAGCAAAACGAAAAAATATATTTGTAGTATAGTATAAGATACCCTAAAACTGGTGTATGACAAGTTGCATAACATACTAATGCCCAGAAGAAAGCTTTATTTTGAGACTTTCTTCTGGAACATATATGTTAATAGAGTACTTTTTATATAATCAAATCTTTTAATGTATAGAGAATTTGATTAGCAAGTAGCTCCGCCTTCAAGGTGAAGCTTAGCTTCTAGAATTTCCTTCTTTCTATCAAGTAGATCATTTGATAATAACTGCTTATTTACATTCTCAAAGCCAATTCTTTCAACGGTTTGAGCTAGACGTTCACCTGTTTTACCTTGCTCTCTAAAGAATAGGATAGTCTTTTCGATTGTCTCCATTACCTCTTCTTTGCTAGTGAAAATCTTAGTAAGAGGAATTCCGTGAGCAACTCGTTTACCCCACATTCCACCTATGTATATTTTATAGCCAACCTGGCCGTCTTCTATAGAATCGAAGTGACACTTACCAACGCAACGTCCACAGTGGTTACATTTTTCTTCATCTATCTTAAGAACGCCATCAGCAACTTCTGTTACATTGATAGGGCAGGAATCCACAACAGGACATTTTTTACAACCATGACAGGAATCCTCATCAAAGTTAGGGATCATTTGTCCAACAATACCTAAATCATTTAAATCAGGTTTTACACAGTTGTTAGGACATCCACCTACAGCGATTTTAAATTTGTGTGGAAGCTTCACATCGGCATATCCGTTAAAGAACACCTCATGTATTTCTTCAGATAAACCAAAGGTATCGATTAATCCATACTGACAGGTTGTACCCTTACAAGAAACAATGGGGCGTACCTTAGAACCAGTACCACCAGTTACAAGACCTTCCTTTGCAATATATGTTCTAAAATCCTCGATTTTATCAAAAGGAATTCCCTGAACTTCAATTGTTAATCTGCTTGTGAATGTTACAATACCATTTCCATAAAGTTCAGCAGCCTCTGATAAACATTTGTTTTGAGCAGCAGTTAATTTACCGTTTATAGTAATGATTCTTCCTGAGAAATTATCAGTTCCTTTATTTGCAAGAAACCCTAAAGCTTTTACTTTTTTTTGATCAGCTGCACTAATTGTCAAACTTGCCATAATAATAAATCCTCCATAAAATTATGTTATTTATAATGTTACTTCATTAAAGGTGGTACCACCTTCAAGAACTAGGGTATTGGTATAACCGAAATGCTTTAAACGATTTTGAAGCATATATGCTCTTTTTCCTTTAGCACAAGCTAAAAGAAGTTTTTCATCTTTTCCAAACTCACTTAACTCTCCATCAACCTTAGTAAGGTCTACATAGGGAGCACCGTCTATGCTTGGATTAATTGAGGAATCGATTAGTTTGTAATCTTTAGCCTCTCCATTTGCATATGCAGAAGGTGTTATGGTTTCAAAGGAACCACTTATCTTATTCAAAAGTATATTTACTGTATGCGAGAA
The DNA here is from genome assembly GCA_012519905.1 of Clostridiales bacterium. GTDB lineage: Bacteria > Bacillota > Clostridia > Lachnospirales > Lachnospiraceae > Mobilitalea. The sequence goes on from JAAYPG010000095.1 coordinate 17,236, forward strand.
TGGGTGAATTGCTGTTGAGAAAGGTGGGGCATAAGCTAGGTCCATATTCTCGATATCATGAAGATTAGCTCCCATTGTTATTGCTGTAACTGCAATGTCAACCATCTTATCTATAGCACCTTTACCAAGTACTTGTAGACCTAATAATTGTTTTGTATCCTTGTCGGCTATCATCTTTACGATAAAGGATGAAGCATCGGGATAGTAGTGAGCCTTGTCATCAACAACAGCTACAACGCTTATTGTATTAAAGCCTGAACTAATAGCTTCTGCTTCTGTTAAACCGGTTCTTCCTACATTTAGTTCAGGAAGCTTAGCAACCGCTGTTCCTAGAACTCCTGGATAGGCTAGTTTTGATCCAGCTATGTTTTTAGCAGCAACGCGACCAGCTATATTGGCTGTGGAGCCCATAGGAGACCAGGCAGGTTCTTTAGTAACTCGGTTCATAACAGTAGCACAATCACCAACAGCGTAGATGTCTTCGACATTTGTTTGTAGATACTCGTCTACCTTTATTGTTCTATTAGGCATTAGCTCAATACCTGATTCTGCAAGAAAAGCTGTGTTAGCTCTTATTCCTACAGAGAGTATTACTGCATCTGTCTTGATAGCACGTTTACTAGTTTGTACTTTTTCAACTTTTTCTTCACCAAGAATAGCTTCAAGTTTTGTGTTAGTAAAGGCCATGATACCTTGTTCAGCTAGATGATTTTCAACATAGTCACAAAACTCAGGGTCAAAGCCAGGAAGAATGTGTTCTGCCATATCTATAACAGTCGTCCTTACTCCTTGTAAGGATAAGTTTTCTGCTACCTCAAGTCCTATATATCCTCCACCAACTACAGTAGCGCGCTTGATTTCACCATTTTCCACGGCACTTCTTAGTGCATGAGCATCATCTGGAGTTCTCATAAAATAAACGTTTTTTAATTCTGCTCCATCTATCGGAGGCTTGATAGCCTCAGCACCAGAAGCGATGACCAGTTTATCGTACTGGTAAGTTTTCACTTCCTCTGTCTTTAAATCCTTTGCTTCTACGGATTTGTCTGCAGGATTAACTTTTGTTACTTCTACCTCAGTCAGAACTGTTACCCCTGTTAGATTCGAGAAGCTCTCAGGTGTATTAACAATCAGCTGACTCCTTTCAGGAATCACCTTACCAACGTAATATGGAAGGCCACAACCTGCATATGATATATCTTTGCTCTTTGTTAAAATAGTAACCTCATAGTTACGGTTTTCACGTTTTAATTTTGCAGCAACCTTAGTACCAGCAGCTACACCGCCAATAATAAGTATCTTCATACACTCACCTCTTTGTTTAAAATTTAACAACCATAATAAATATATCACTTGTCGAATTAATAATAAAATGATATTATCTTATAATGGTTATAGGTAAAACCTATCAATAATCTGTATTTCATATAGAAAGAAGGTATAGTGTGACTATAAGACACTTAAGAATATTTATAGAAGTTGTTGATAGTGGGAAAATGAGTACTGCCGCAACAAGACTTTTTATTTCACAGCCGACAGTAAGCCAAGCAATTAAGGAACTGGAGGACCATTATGGAGGACTTTTGTTTGAAAGACTTTCTAAGAGATTATATATAACTGCTAAGGGAAAGAGGCTTCTTTCATATGCTAGAAATGTAGTAAGGCAGTTTGATGATATGGAAGAAGTTATGCTGGCAAGTAATTATGTAGAGAAAATTAGAATTGGTGCAACCAATACGGTTGGAAATTGTATTCTTGGAGAAATCGCAAAGAACTTTAGAAAAACCTATCCAGATATTGAAGTATATTCTTATATTAGTAATACAAAGGTCATAGAAGAAAAGCTACTAAAATCAGAGTTGGATATAGCTATCGTAGAGGGAAGGGTTAAAAGTCCAGATTTGATATCTATACCTGAAGTTAATGACTTTCTGGTTCTAATCTGCAGTAGCAAGCATCCTTTTGCTAAGAAAAAAAACATAAGTTTAGAAGAACTAAAAAATGAAAAATTTGCTATGAGGGAGCAAGGAAGTGGAACTAGAGAGCTTTTTGAACGTTATATGTTGGAGAGAGGACTTCCTTTAAAGATTGCCTTTGAGGCTAACAGTTCTGATACGATTAAGAAGGCTGTTGTAGATAATGTATGTCTGGCAGTTATATCAATACGTTTGGTAGAAGAGGAAATAAAAAGTGGGAAAATACATGTTATTTTAAATAATGAATCGGATTGGGATAGATATTTTAGTGTAGTATACCATAAAAACAAGGTAGTAACTGATGAAATGGACTATCTTATTGAGGTGGCGAAAGATTATAAACACGTAGATATTCTTCAAAATATTAGTGTTGGACATTTAGTGGAAACTTAAAAACATTAAATATATAGGATTTACCTATCACATCAATTACGTAATCATATTTTACAATGTAAACCTAAAGTAATATGATATAGCTAAATCAAACTAACAAGGTGGTCATAATGAAGAATATTTTTAATTGTAGAAAAGTTAACAAAGATTTTGCTAAAAGTAGTATTAAAAAGATAGTAAGGGCATTTTCCCTATTCTTAATGGTGGGGTTAATTATACCAGCACTTACAGGCTGTAAGACTCAAGAAAAGATTGATACAAACACTAATGCAAATACTAACACAGACACTATTACAGAGACAGACGATAATTTTTACTATAGCTTTATTGACTCTCTAGATAATGAAGTGAATCTAGAAGACAAGCCTGAAAGAGTTGTTTCTCTAGTTGGCTCCTATGCTGAAACATGGATTTTAGCAGGAGGAAGTCTTGTAGGAGTTACCAATGATGTTATAAGTGAGAGAGGAATGGATCTGCCTAGTGATACCAATATTGTGGGTACAATTAAAGAACCAAATGTAGAAGAGGTTATAGCTCTTTCTTCTGATTTCGTTCTCTTATCCCCAGATGTAGAAAGTCATATACAGATTGCTGAAACCTTAAGACTATCCATGATACCTCATGCATTTTTCAAGGTAGAACATTTTGAAGATTATCTAGATATGCTTAAAATATGTACTGATATCACAGGTAATCAAGAATTATATGAAGAAAATGGTTTGGCGGTTAAGAAGCAAATTGATGATGTACTATCAAAGGTAAATAATGAGAATGAAATTGAAATATTATTTATACGTGCCTTTTCAAGTGGTGCAAAGGCTAAGTATGATGACAACATGGCATGTAAGATACTTGAAGATTTAGGCACAGTAAATATGGCATCAAAGCATGAGTCACTATTAGAGGAGTTAAGTATAGAAGAAATCATCGAGGAAGATCCGGAATTTATCTTTGTAGTGACAATGGGAAATAGCGAAAAGGCTATACAGGCATTAAAGGATGGAATTGAGAAGAACCCAGCCTGGAGTGGTTTGTCTGCAGTAAAGAATGATCGTTATATTGTACTTCCTAAGGAGTTATTTCACTATAAACCTAATGCAAGATGGGGTGAAAGCTATGAATTTATTGCAAAAATTCTTTATCCGAATGATTTCCAATAAGAAAGAAAGTCAAGATAATAGATTTAAGATGGCTAAGAACAGCAAAAGCTATAACGTAACTGTTATAGCTTTTCTTACAGTCTTGCTAATCATTGGAATATTAATGAGCATCAGTATTGGTTCATCGAAGATACCTTTATCTGAAATTATTTCTTCAATGATGCAAGGAGATGCTAGCATAAACTCCTATAAAATTATTAGGTATGTAAGAATACCAAGAACCCTGGCAGCAGTTCTTGCAGGCTGTGCTTTCTCGGTATCAGGTGTAATTCTTCAATCTGTTCTTAATAACTCCCTTGCAAGTCCAAGTGTGATAGGGGTTAATTCAGGAGCAGGTCTTTTTGCCATCTTGGTGGCGGCCTTTTTTCCCGCAAGTTTATACCTGACTACGATTGCATCTTTTCTTGGGGCCATAGTAGCTGCACTTTTAGTATATCTTATTGCTCATAAGACAGGAGCTTCCCGAATGGGAATTATTTTATCAGGGGTTGCTGTGTCAAGCTTTATAGGAGCTATCATAGATACTGTACTTACTCTAAAGCCCGATGCGGTAATCGCCCGTACAGCATTCATGATTGGAGGCTTTTCAGGTGTAACAATGGACAAGTTAAGATTTGCCGGATTATTTATTGTTATAGCCTTTGTTATAGCTTTTATTTTAAGCTATGATATGAATATACTAGCTCTTGGGGATGAGACCTCCAAATCCTTAGGTTTAAAGGTGTCTCAGATACGTTTTACCTTCTTGATTCTAGCTGCAGTCCTAGCAGGCAGTGCTATAAGCTTTACAGGATTGCTTGGCTTTGTTGGACTTATAATACCTCATCTATCCAGGCTTTTTGTTGGATATGACAATAGAATACTACTTCCAGTATCGGCGCTTTTAGGAAGCATATTTACTCTCCTTTGTGATTTACTAGCAAGGACACTTTTTGCACCCTATGAGATTCCTGTCGGAATAGTTCTATCCTTCTTAGGAGGTCCCTTTTTTATATATCTATTATTTAAAGGCAAGAGAGGTCAGCTTTATGATTAAATTAAGGAATATATCTGCAGGTTATAATAAGGTTGAAATCATTAAGAATATTAATGTGACTTTTGAAGAAGGTAGTATTACAAGTATTATTGGTAAAAATGGTTGCGGAAAGACTACTTTATTAAGAACAGCCTCAAATTTATTAAAACCTTTTGGCGGAGAAATCATCATAGATAGTAAAGACATTAGAGATTATCATAACAAGGGGCTCGCCAAGAAGATTTCCTTCTTACCTCAGCTTAGAACAGTGCCTAATATAACGGTATATAATCTAGTCATGCACGGAAGGTATCCCTATTTAGGTTTTTCAAGAACCCCACAAAAGAAGGACAAGGAGATTGTGGAGCAGGCTATAGAGAGGATGAAACTTAAACAGCATCTGTCAAAAAATATTCAGCAGCTGTCCGGTGGGCAACGTCAAAAGGTCTATATCGCCATGGTTTTAGCCCAGAATACTGATATAATATTTTTGGATGAACCCACAACCTACTTGGATGTCAATCACCAACTTGAAATATTAGAAATAGTTAAAAAATTAAAAGAGATGGGCAAAACCGTGATTATGGTCCTACATGACTTAAGCAATGCCCTTACCTATTCGGATAAAATATGTCTTCTGAATAATGGTGAGGTATCAATATATGACACACCAGATGCCGTATTTGCTAGTAAAGAAATAGAACGTATTTTTAATGTTAAATCTGAACAGGTGGTCGTTGGTGATGAAGCTAAGAAACAATATGTCTTCTATATATAATGTAGAAGGCGTTTTTTCTATATATTTGTACTTATATATAAGAGGCTATCGCAGAAAAGTAAGAGGGGGGTGTATATGTTACAATCATGTACATTTAGGAGAACCGTTTGCATGATTTGTATTATCGAAAGTGGACTTTAGTCCGATTAAGATTTACAAATCATAGCAAACTGTACTCCTAATCAGTGTGTGATGGAATATATACACTCCCTTAATTATTTCTACGATAGCCTCCTTTTTTTTCGTGTAAGATGAAAAATAGTACTATGAAAGAACTTCTACGTTTGGAATTATATTAGTATTGGGATTGGTACTCGTGGGTACTGTATATCTATGCTAAATGGATTAAATGGAATAAGAAGTGGATAACTTGTAACTTGCTACTGTATGGGATAAAATATAAAGGCAATAATAAGCCCCTCAAAAAAG
>JAAYPG010000096.1 GCA_012519905.1 Clostridiales bacterium
ATATGAGAAGACTATATTTAGAGGTGATAACAGTGAAAAAAAACAGTTTAGCTGAATTTTTCAAAAGCAAAGGTTATTATGTGTTATTATTTGTCGGTATAATCGCTATAGCTGCAGTAGCGCTCATTGGTTCTAATTTATCCTCAAATAAAAAGAATGAGGGTGAGAACTTTGTGGACCTAAATGAACCGGATAATAGCATGGTGGCTGAGGATGATAACAATCTTCAGGCCGAGAATAACAACCAATCGGATCAGATTGCTAATAATGAGGAGGCAAATCTTGAAGCCGAGCACACTCCGGATGATCTTGATAGCGTTCAAAATGACCATCTTCTGGAGTTTGATGTATTTACACAAGAAGAAGAGAACGGAATTGATCTGGCAGAAGTTGATGAGCCTACATCTGCAGCAATAGAACAGGATATAGAAGAGCAACCAAAGGCAGTTGAGACAACCGGTGCTACAGTTAAGAATACCACCCCATTAAGCTTTGATGCGGATACGGGTCTTCTCTGGCCGGTGGATGGCAATGTAATTATGAATTATAGCATGGATCATTTGGTTTATTATGCTACCCTTATGCAGTTTAAGGTAAACCCAGCAATCGTTATAGATGCTGAGGTGGGCACTGAGGTTAAGGCAGCAGCAACAGGTATTATTACAGATATTTATGATGATCCGGTAACTGGTCTAACTGTTACCATGGATATCGGAGATGAGTATTCCCTTCTTTATGGACAACTGGCAAATGTTAGTCACAAAATTGGTGACAGACTGTCAGAGGGTGATATTATAGGGACGGTTAATACACCCACAAAATACTACTCTATAGAAGGAAGTAACCTCTATTTTATGGTAAAGAATCAAGATGAGACAGTTAACCCTATGCTGTATTTACGCTAAAGGATGATAAAATGAACCAAAAAAAAGAAAGGACATGTTATTATATGACATGTCCTTTCTGACTAATACCAGCCTACATAAACTATGCAAATATAATCTAGTTTACTAATGGTCAGTTTAATTTTCTATCAGATAATTTTTCTTTCTTAATGCATCCTCTATCCGATTTAGTGTATCCTCGCTATCTGCTGCTATGGTATGGCGATGGGTTCCTGCTGTTAGTTCTTTTAAGGGAGTAATCTTTTTCTCATTTACCTGCTTTACGAAATCATATACATCATTTCTATTTCTAATAATTAATTCGGTCACTATCTGACCATATATTTCATGGATTACATGTACATCCAGGACCTTTCCGCCATTATCTACTATAGTACAAAGCTCATCCTCTATATCCTCTGTGGAATGCTTTACATGAATAATTCGCTGATGTCTTTCTTCCTTGGACTGGTAGAGCAGATATCCCTTTGTAGTAGAGATTATATCTATATCGGATGCACGAAGCAGGGCTATATCTTGAACAATAACCTGACGGCTTACCCCCAGCATTTGGGCTAGTTCGCCACCGGATATGGGCTTCTTGGAAGCAGCAATTATCTCTATTAACTTTTCTCTTCGCTCATTTCCATCCATATTGATACCTTCTTATCCTATATTTATACTTTAATTCTTAGTTTAATTCCGCTATAATAGAACGGAGTAATATATAATATATATAATTATATACGTAGAGTAAACAAATCGCAACTTTTAAATAAATGCAACAGACACCATTGTCTACTGGGACTGGTATCTGTTACCGATAGAAAGGAAATGCTATGTTTCGCTTATGGGCAAAGATATTTAAGGACAATAGAATGATTAAGGATATGGTAGTGTGCAATGATAACCCTGAGCTTAGGAGAACCCAGAAGATATTTGCGGCTATAGATGATATCTGTCGGGAGTATGATTTGTCAAAGCCCATATGGCTAGAATCAACTATTGCTGATTTTAAAAGACATGACAAGACTAGATTCCTACAGGACAATTTTATAGAGCAAATTGATTTTGATTATCTTGAGATTCATGTTATTGAGGAGGATTAATATGGGAGGGAGAAGCTTGAAATTATTTAGGATTCTCCTCCTTTGTGTTTTTCTAGGGAGTTGTTCAAGAAGGAGCTTGGAGAAATCGGATGAATTAATCACCCAAGATAATGATATTAATATATATGATCAAATTTTAAATGAGGATATTGATATGGCCGAACATGAAGTTTTACAAGAGGAAAATGTCTTTGCTATGGATGAAAGACAAGAAGAGGATAATGAAATGTCGGTAAATGAAGAGGTACAAGATGAAAATGATATGCCGATAAATGAAGAATTACTAGATGAAAAAGCCATGTCAGTAAATGAAGAACTACAAGAGTATAAGGAAATGGTAGCAGATGATGAAGTCTTAGCACATATTTTGGATTTGACTGCAGGTTCCGTCATTAATACCAATGATTTTACTAAGGAGATGATCGGTTCTTTCTTTTATATAGAAGAGCTAAACCAGGAGATTATAGACCGTATTACTGGTAAGTCCTACAAAGAGGATGCTGATATCCCTTATAGTGATCTTAGATATGTCCGTCTACTTCATAGGGGCTTTGATGGATTAACTTATGTGGGGGAAATGATTGTCAATAAAGCCATAGCAGATGATGTATTAGAGATATTTAAAGAGCTCTATGAGATAGAATATCCTATTGAGAAAATACTTCTTATAGATGATTATGATGCTGATGACCTACTTTCTATGGCTGACAATAACTCCTCAGCCTTTAATTATAGGCTTATAGAAGGGACCAATAGACGCTCTGTTCATAGCGATGGACTGGCTATAGACATCAATCCCTTATATAATCCCTATGTAAGAACTAGAGATGGGAAGCTGGAGGTTCTTCCGGAAAGCGGAGCAGCTTATGTGGACCGTGACAAGGACAATGATTATTATATAAGAAAGGATGATCCCTGCTATAAGGCATTTATAAGTAGGGGTTTTACCTGGGGCGGGGAATGGAAGAACAGTAAGGACTATCAGCATTTTGAGAAAAAATTATCTGATTGACAAGGCTCATAGGTAGACAGTTAAAGGCCCTGTACCCTTGACAAGTAATTGATTTTAGGATATCACAATGTTATAATTAGACGGTATGAGATGATTAATATCTAGGATCTACCTATAGAAAGGAAGCTATGTATGTCGTATATGGCTCTTTATAGAAAGTTTCGGCCTGATAATTTTAAGGATGTAAAAGGTCAGGAACATATAGTAACAACACTGAAAAATCAAATAAAGGCAGGAAGAATAGGACATGCCTATCTATTTACAGGAACCAGAGGAACCGGTAAGACTTCGGTTGCAAAGCTATTTGCAAAGGCTGTAAACTGTGAGAACCCCAACGATGGTAATCCCTGTAATGAATGCAGCCTATGCCAGGGGATTAAGTCTGGAACTTCCATGAATGTGATTGAGATAGATGCCGCCTCCAACAACGGCGTTGAGAATGTCAGAGAGATTGTGGAGGAGGTTAGATATTCACCTACAGAGGGTAAGTATAAGGTATATATTATTGATGAGGTTCATATGCTTTCAACCGGAGCATTCAATGCGTTGCTAAAGACCATAGAAGAGCCGCCTTCCTATGTAATATTTATATTGGCCACAACAGAGGTTCATAAAATCCCTGTCACCATCTTGTCAAGGTGTCAAAGATATGATTTCAAGAGAATAACCATAGATATCATAGCGGACCGCCTTCGAGAGCTTATGGATGAAGAGAAGGTTGACGTGGAGGATAAAGCCCTAAGGTATATCGCCAGAATGGCAGATGGCTCTTTAAGAGATGCGCTTAGCCTCCTGGACCAATGTATTTCATTTTATCTTGGGGAGACCCTAACCTATGACAATGTCCTGGATGTCCTTGGAACTGTGGATACAAGGGTGTTCTCACAGCTTTTAGGGCTAATAAACAATCAGGATGTAACAGGATGTATAAGGATACTTGATGATGTGGAAAATGGTGGCCGTGAGCTTTCACAATTTGTAATAGATTTTATATGGTATCTAAGAAACCTGCTTCTGGTAAAGACTACAGAGAATGTGAATGATATTATCATAGATATGGCAACTGAGAATTTGATGCTTCTTAAACAGGAGGCAGAGTCCATGGATGTGGACATACTTATGAGATATATTCGTATATTCTCAGAGTTGTCCAACCAGATTCGTTATGCCCCCAGAAAAAGAGTTCTACTGGAGATGGCCTTAATTAAGCTATGTAGGCCTCAGATGGAGCAAAGCGTTGATTCGCTGATTAATCGTATTAAGATATTAGAGGATAAGCTGGAAAAGGGCATAGTGGTAAAGTCAGATCAGAAGAATACTAAGCAAACTGAAACAGAGAGCCATGTGGAGCCGGAAAAAAAGCAAGAGATATTACCGGAAGCTCTACCTGAGGATCTAAAGAAGGTAGCAGGCATCTGGAGAAATATTATAGCTCAGGTAACAAAGAAGGCACCGGCTATAGGACCCGCACTTAATAATGCTACCCTAAGCGTAGACGACAATATGGGCCTTATGATTGTAGTAGAAAATGACTTTGATAAGGAACATGTGGATAGTGAAAAGAACAAAAAGGTAATAAATGATACTATTTCACATATGCTTCAAAAATCAGTTCAGATAAATGTTAGAAGCATTGATAAGAATAAAGAGAATATGAAGGATGTATTCGACCTTACAAAGATTGTTAAGGTGCCCATTCAATATGAGTAATTCGGGCTTATGAAAATACTATATAAGACATAAGATGAATACTCATTGTACTATAATATTAATAATATCAACTTGAGAATGAAAGGAGTATATAGATATGGCAAGAAGAGGAGGATTTCCCGGTGGAGGAATACCCGGAAATATGAATAATTTAATGAAACAGGCACAACGCATGCAAAAGCAAATGGAGGAGAAAACCAAGGAGCTAGAAGAAAAGACTTGGGAGGCCAGTGCTGGTGGCGGTGCGGTAACGGTTACTGTTAGCGGAAAGAAAGAGATTGAAGCTGTTAAGATTGCCCAGGAAGTGGTTGATCCAGATGATGTTGAGATGTTAGAGGATCTTATTGTAGCGGCTACAAATGAAGCCTTAAGATTGATGGAAGAAGAAAGCTCAAAGGTAATGGGTGATATTACAGGCGGATTAGGTGGATTGGGAGGATTCCCCTTCTAATGGATTACTATAGCAGTCAAATAAGCAAATTAATAGAAGAGCTCTCAAGGCTTCCGGGTATCGGTGCAAAAACCGCCCAGAGGCTTGCTTTTCATATTATAAATATGCCCGAGGACCAGGTGGCGGTATTATCAAGCTCCATAATAGATGCTAAAAAGAATGTACGCTATTGCAAGGATTGTCTTACACTAACTGATAAGGAATTGTGTCCCATATGCTCATCTCCACGAAGGGACAAAAGGCAGGTTATGGTTGTAGAAAGCCCCAGAGATCTTGCCGCCTATGAAAAGACAGGAAAATACGAGGGAGTATATCATGTCCTCCACGGTGCCATATCACCTATGCTTGGAATAGGTCCTGGAGACATCAAATTAAAGGAACTTATGATGCGCCTTCAGCAGGATGTGGATGAGGTCATTATAGCTACTAACTCCAGTCTCGAGGGTGAAGCCACTGCGATGTACTTAAGCAAGCTGATTAAACCAGCTGGTATTAAGGTTAGCCGGATAGCCAGCGGAATTCCGGTGGGCGGAGACCTTGAGTATATAGATGAGGTAACCTTATTAAGGGCCCTTGAAGGTAGGGTGGAGTTGTAAGAGCTGATAATAGAAAAAAATATTACTACTTAAATAATAGACTTGACGGGGTTAGTTTTGCTCCGGTTATGGTCTATTATTATTTATAGAATATCATTAATTCTACGGCATTTAAAGATGCTTATATCAAAATTGGTTTG
>JAAYPG010000097.1 GCA_012519905.1 Clostridiales bacterium
ATTATTATAGGTACTTTGGCTTTTCCCATTAGGTTCTTCCCTTCGTAATCTATTTGTGCGGGTTAGATAAATGAGACTAACCCGCCTGTCGTCAATAGTATATCATAAAAAGTGTTGCATATAAAATAAAAGATTTTGGTATTTTAGAAGCTGGTATTATAACTATTTAATAGCCTAGTCTTCAGCTCATATAGCTTATTAGACAGATCTACATATACATTATGGGGATTAGCAAGTCTTCTACATTCATCCCATAAGGTGTTTTGCTCTTTAGCACAGTATTCACGGATATCCATAACTGAAGGAGAAGTGTATACGCATTTACCCTTTAGGAAAATTGGAACAAGTAATTCTCTTAATTCATAGCTATTAGGCTCAAGATAAGTTTTCTTCCAGGTTGCTATGGGGTCAAACAAAAGTAGGGGTTTGTCTGATGTTATGTGCTCGTCCTCTAAGGCAATCAAATCTGCTTTTATCTTTCCGCTATCCTTTTCATATACTCTATATACTTTCTTATTGCCTGGATTGGTCATCTTCCATTGGTTTTCTGATAGCTTCATTCGAGGAATAAGCTCACCGTCTCTTTCGATAGCAGAGATCTTATATACTCCACCAAAGGATGGGCAGTCTTTGGAGGTAATGAGCTTAGTTCCTACTCCCCAAGAATCAATCTTTGCGCCCTGTGAGTTTAAAGAATCGATAATATACTCATCTAAATCACTGGAGGCTGTTATGGTTGCCTCAGTAAAGCCCGCTTCATCAAGCATCTTTCTTGCCATCTTTGACAGGTAAGCTAAGTCACCACTATCCAGTCGTATACCGTATTTATCGGGCATTCTGCCGCTTTCACGAAGCTCTTCAAAAACCTTTATAGCATTAGGCACGCCTGTACGGAGAGTATCATAGGTATCCACCAGTAGGGTTGTATTTAGAGGGTAAAGCTCTGCATATTTTCTAAAGGCAGTCAGTTCATCCTCAAAGCTCATAATCCAGCTATGGGCATGGGTTCCAAGGGCAGGTAAATCATACAGCTTAGCAGATAATACATTACTTGTACCGATGCATCCACCTATTACAGCTGCCCTAGCACCTAGGGTTCCCGCATCTGGGCCCTGGGCTCTTCTTAAACCAAATTCCATAACAGGAGCCCCGCCTGCTGCATATACCACCCGGGATGCTTTAGTGGCTATAAGACTTTGATGGTTAATAAAGTTAAGAATGGCAGTCTCAATTAGTTGTGCCTCCATTATAGGAGCAATCACCTTAACCAAGGGCTCCATTGGAAACACTACAGTACCTTCTGGAATGGCATATATATCTCCTGTAAAATGAAAGCCCCTCAAATAAGACAAAAAACCCTCATCAAATATTTCTAATGTGCGCAGATACTCAATATCATCCTCTGTAAACCTAAGATTCTTAATATAATCTATTACCTGCTCTAGGCCTGCGCAGATAGCATAGCCACTACTACAGGGGTTGTCCCTATAAAACATATCGAATATTACAGTATCATTATTCTTATTATTATAGTAGCCCTGCATCATAGTCAGCTCATAAAAGTCTGTAAGTAACGTTAAGTTTTGTTTACTCATTTTATCACCTTCATTTATTTATTAGAATGTCTTTAAACATTATTAAACATTGTAACACATTGGATTAAATAAGAGAACAAAAGTTTTAAACAATTAGCTAGTCCTTTTAATATGGTTACGTATAGTTTGATAACATGGAGAAAAATTATAAAGTTTTCCAAATACGACATGTTTTTATATACAGATTTATGTAATAATATTAGTTGGGAGCATTTTTAAATGGAGGGGATGAACAGTGATAATTGGTATATGTGATGATGATGTTTTATTAAGGGATGGATTAAAGAAATTATGTGAGCATCATGTCTCCACAATGCCTTCAATAGAAGTAGTTTGTTTTTCGTCTGGAGAACAGGTATTGGCGTATAGTAGTCAAATTGATATTTTGTTCTTAGATATTTATATGAAGGGAGTTGACGGGATGTATGTGGCAAGGAAAATTCGTGAGGAAGATGAGAATATGATTATCATATTTATTACTGGTTCTCTTGATTATGTAAGAGAAGGATATATCGTCAATGCATTTCGATATATAATTAAGCCTATAAAGAAAAAAGAAATTATTGATTCTTTAAAGGATGCTATAAGAGAGCTAACTAAAAATGATAAGGTTCAACTTGAATGTATCGACGGAAAAATATTATTTGTAAAGATTAATGACATTCTTTATATAGAATATATTGACCGTAAAACAATAGTACGAACTAAATATGCAACATATGAAACAAGGCTTTCTCTTAAGGAGTGGGAAGATATCTTAAGTAATGGTGCATTTTATCGTACACACAAGGCGTATATCGTAAATTTGTCACATATTGAGGAAATAGGAACAGATATTATTATGGAGAATGGGGAAAAGGTTGAGATATCAGTTAGACAAATGAGTAATATAAAGAAGATTTGTAGCGAATATGGTGGAAGAAAAATTTATTATTATTTACGTTCATGTAGAAAAACGCAACGAATATGTAAACGGATGTTGAAATTTTCCTTATATTAGCCCATTATATGTTTAATATAATAATTTTTTTATCCGACAACTCTGCCAAGGTAGAGAGAGAAAGCGCCTATTATTAATAATTATGAAGCATTGATTGCGAAACAAATTCCTAACCATATAGTCTGTATAACGAATCGTAAGAAATTTTCGGAGAAGATAAAAGGATGTTTAAAAAAATACTACTGTGTAAAGCAACATGATATAACCGACTGTGGTGCTGCGTGTCTTGCTACCATATCAAAGCAATATGGCTTTCGTACCTCCATAACTAGAATTAGAGAAGTAGCGGGGACTGACAAGCAGGGTACCAATGCCTATGGAGTGATCAAGGCGGCAGAAAAGCTAGGGTTTTCTGCAAAGGGTGTAAAGGGAGATAAGGAAGCTTTCTTTTCGGAATTTCCTCTCCCTTGTATAGCTCATGTAATTGTGGATGGTGGATTATTACACTATGTTGTAATACATAAAATCACAAAAAAGCAGGTTATCATAGCTGACCCTGGAAAAGGGATAGTAAAGCTTAAGCCTGAAGAATTTTTTGGAGAAAATCCTGAGGAAGGAAAACCTCCTAAGTATCAATGGTCTGGTGTGCTTATCCTGATGGTGCCAGATACTAGCTTTGAGAAGGGGGACGAGACAAAGGGTTTAATCCAACGTTTTTTCCATCTGCTAAAGCCTCAAAAACGCTTAATAATCAATATATTTCTTGCATCAATCCTTTTAACAATATTTGGTATACTGGGTTCCTTCTATTTTAAGGTATTAATAGATGATATTTTACCTGCAGGGCTACTTAAAACCTTACATATATTATCTATAGGAATTATATTGCTGAATTTATTCAAGGTCTTGTTATCTGCTATTAGATCACATCTACTTCTCTACTTAAGTCAGAAACTGGATATTGCTC
>JAAYPG010000098.1 GCA_012519905.1 Clostridiales bacterium
AGAAGAACCGCTTTTGATGAGTTTGGTAAAGTAAAAGATAGCAATGAGGACAAGGAAAAAGTCAAGCTTACGAAAAGTGAGTTTAGGAGTGTTTTATTTGGCATTATAACTTCTTATGCACTTTTTGCCCTTGTAGTATTTGGAGCATTTGCGCTTTTCATACTATTTTGCATCAATGTTTGGTTTAAATAGAAGTCGCTCATATATATACTCAGGTAGGAGGAAATTCGGAAATGATAAAGAATAAAAAGCTGTACCGTATGATGACTATCATTATTATCCTCACGTCCTGCTTAATTCTAAGCTCTTGTGGTGTAACGGATAATGTCGCTGACCCAAGTGGATGGGGCTACGACTGTGCAGTAACTTATGATGCATTAGGCGGGACAATTAATTCACGTGAAGTTCGTCAGACATATTATGCGAAGAACTCTTATGTATTTAAGCCCGCAGGTTCTACTAACATGCTGATTGAGCCTGTTAAGGATGGTTATATACTTGTTGGCTGGTATACTGACAAAGAGGATATTAAGGATGCCAATGGAGATGTTATTGGTTATTCTTTTAAGGCTGAGGATAGATGGGATTTTGATGAGGATAGAGTACAGGAAGATATGACTCTATATGCACGATGGATACCTCAGGGTAAGATTGACTATGTTGATCCTTCAACAGACAAGGTGATGTTTACAAAAAATATAACAGAGGAATCTGCTGTACAGGAACTATCAGGTGCAGTTCAAATGTTAATTGCGAAACCAGGTTACTCTTTTGACGGTTATTATGCTGATAAGGAACTTACAATTCCCTATGACTTTACAGAATATATCCATGCAGCCTTAATTCCTTCTAATGAAGAGATTTATGAACAGTTGCATGAGAGATTTCCCAATTATATAAATAAAGTTGACTATGTTAAACCTACAGAAGAAGAAGTCGATTCTGAGCAGGATACTTCTGACCTATTTATAAACCAGCTAGGCTATGAGATTACAACGACTGATGAAGCGGCCAGAGCAGAGATTCGTAAATATAAAGATGAACTATATGAGAATGCAATTGATTACTATGTAGAGAACGCTGCTAGTAAGGTCATATACCTAAAATATATAGAGGGTAGCTATGTACAGGTTACCAATGCTGATGACTTGAAGTCTGGTGGTAAGATCTGGTTTTCCGGCAAGAACAAACAAGGTAATCCAGTTGATGGATATTCACTTTCCAATGATATTGACTTTTCGGGTGTATCTGTTTCAATGGCTGAGACATTCAGTGGTAAGATTATTGGAAATGGTTACAGCTTGAAAAATCTAACCTTAACTGTAACTAGCAAGAAAATCGATAAGGATACAAGTAAATCTGTAGGATTATTCAAGGAACTAGATGGAGCATATATTGAGAATTTAACATTTGAAGATATGACTGTTAAGCTAAATGTGAAGTCTGGAATTCCTGTTGAGGTCAGCCCACTTGCTATTAAAGCAAACAATACAGAGATGAAAAATGTTCACTTTGAGGGTCTTACCATAGATACCGGTAGAGGTGATGATGGCAATGCAACATACAAGGTAGGAGACCTTTTTGTAGAAGGAAAGAACAACAAATTGGAGAATGTTACTGGATCTAATATCACAATAAAGGTATCAGAGTCCGCTAAGGTAAATTCTCAATTAGCGCAGTAACTACTACTAGCTACTAAATAGCATAATCTCATTAAAAAGAGGCTGTCGCATAAGAAATTAAGGGGTGTATATGTTCCATCACACACTGATTAGTAGTACAGTTTGTATGATTTGTAAATCTAAATCGGACTAAAGTCCGCTTTTGATAATACAAATCATAGCAAACCGTTCTCCTAAATGTGCATGATTGGAACACATACACCCCTTTTACATTTCTGCGACAGCCTTTTACCTGTTTATTCACTCACACTTCTTTTATCTATTAGTTCTGTGCGGGTATAGGTGATTGAATCGGGTTTATCACCTGTAACTAAGTAGTTATACATAGTTATTATAGGGTCATGACCTTGTCCAAATGGATCCTGTCCGATAGCAGCATATATAATTCCCCTTCTAATAAGCTTAAGAATTTCATCATCATAGTCGAAGCATACTATTTTCACGGTTCCGACAAGTCCCATTTCCTCAATAGCCCTTGCTACCCCTAAGATACCCCCTGTAAGAATGGCTATTCCTCTTAGGTTAGGATACTTATTGAGTGCATCCTTGGTGTTCTTATAGACACGGGTATTATCAGTTTCTGCCTCGATCTCAGCTGCTATTCTCATTTTCTTCTTCTTTGAAATTACGTCATATATGGCATCCCTACGGACTTTATTAATGGAGGTCTCCAGTGGTCCACGGATAATAGCAATATCACCCTCGTTATCTAAGGCCTTAGCTATAACCTCACCAGCCAATTTTCCTTGAGCAGGTATATCTGGACCAAAATATGATAGTCTATCTATGTCCTCATTAAAATCACAATTAAATGCCATTATAGCGATATTCTTTCTATGTGCCCTCTTTATATCATCCTCTATTCCTGCTATGAAGCCGGGAAGAATAAGTCCATCAAAGTTGTTCTCAATACTTTCTTTAAGGTCAATATTAAGTTGGCCAAAATCTTTGGTGTAGCCAAAGTATTCTACTTCAACATTTTTGTTCTTTAATTCGGTTTGGGCATATAAGGCACCCTGCCTAACACTTTCCCAGAAAGGATGATCTAGAGGACTAAATAAGCCAATCTTTAATTTTTTTGTACTAGTCTGCTCTACAGGTGAAATGGAGGTTTTGTATCTCATAAGAAGCTTTTCAATACTGGCCAACATATTCTGTAATGACAGAGCCTGGTTGTTTATCTCTTCGTTTTCCGCAAGTTCTTCCTCTGTTACAGCAGCTACATCCTGAGTAATAGATGAAATCTCATTGGATGCATCGTGTAGATTTTGGCCCTTGATACTGATGCCCTTAGTATTTTCGCTGATATTACGTGATTCCTCATAGGCCTTCTTCATATCATCGCTCAGTATATATGTATTCTTATTAATAGTATAGAAGGTCTCCTTAACAGATTTAAAGATATCCTTACTTATATTAAAGCTTTCTACACAGCTAGAAATACTTTCACTAACCTGTTCATTGCTAGCTAGAATATTATTCAAAAGTCTATTTATCTGACTGATACTGTTTCTTGTTGCAGAGGATAGCTTGTTCATTTCCTGAGCTACCACTACAAAGCCTTTGCCGGCTTCACCAGCTCGGGCCGCTTCAACAGCGGAATTAAGAGAGAGAAGCTTTAATTGTTCTGTTATATTTATAATTAATTTGTTGACCTGATCAATTTTCTTAAGATGAGTGTTAAGAGTGTCAATAAAGGATGCAGTATCCGATAAATTGGTAGATATAACATCCATCTGCTCATTATATTTATCTACATGCTGAGAGCCTTCTTCAGTTACCTTAACAGTGTTTTCTACAAACTCCTCAATATTAGCTAATGTAGTTGTTATACGATCCGCTCTTTCAGCAACTTCCTCTATACCCTCTAATGTTTCTTTAACTATATTAAGCTGTTGTTGTGCCTTCTCAGCTGCAGTGGTCATATTGCTAGCAATTTGCTCATTGCCCTTATAGCTCATATCCAGGCTTTTTGTGATGTTATCAACAGCATCTGATAATATAATTACGTTTGTTTTAGTTGATTCAATAAAGCTTAAAAGGTTTCTCTTTAGGTCATTGACGGCAATAGTTAATGATTCTAAACCCCGAGTTTTGTCCGCCATAATATCGTTGATGTTAAGCCTTCCTTGAGATAGCAATTCTGCGGTTCTATCAATATGACGTATGGCCATGAAGAACCTTAGTAATAATACTATTAACAGTGCTACCATGGTAATTATGACTATCAGACCTACAGTATATGTAGTGTCTGAAACTTGAATGTCTGATAAGTTTAGGAAAAGTAAAATAGCTAATAAAACCAGTATTACAATTGCATTTGAGAAAAGTAAAATTCTAGTATAATTATGTCCTTTACTCCTGTCTGCTAATCGTTCAGACATGATATACCTCCCGTTTCATCTTATATAGTTTTAAATCCCCCTAAGAATGATAAATAATCAATTATTACTATAATTGACTATTATTACTAATGATATCATTAAAAATGTCTAAATACAATAGAAAAACATAACTTTATGTCATATTTAC
>JAAYPG010000099.1 GCA_012519905.1 Clostridiales bacterium
TCAGACTTGTCTATGCTCATCAAATAAGTAGCAAATTCATCAAGATAAAAATTGCTTTCAGTTAATCCCTTATTATATTCCATCATCAACATCCTTCCTATAGTTTTTAATACTATAAAATATATTGAATAAGGGTTTCAAGAGAGTGTTAAAGTTTTGTTTCCAATTTTTTATGGGATAATGGGCGATTATATGGGGGTTTATATTTAGATTTAAAGGGAACTGGAAAAAGAACTTATATTTTGTTGACAAGTTTTGTGGAAAAATTATGAAAATTGTCCTATAATTTATATAAGTGAAATAAACAAAAAAATGGTGGTGATACGGTGAGTTATTTTTTAAATTACTACGATGCAGTTCGATATCCTTACGAAACTGATGAGAAGAAAGGCTTAAGAGAATCTCAACTCGGGGCAATACATGCTATAGCATCGCACTTTACTAATAGCAATTATCCTGCAATTATTACTATGCCCACAGGTTCAGGAAAAACTGCTATTTTGATATTATCAGCATTTGTTTTAAGGGCTAAAAGGGTTTTGGTGTTGACACCGAGCCGATTGGTTAGGAGTCAAATAAAAGAAGAGTTTGAAGAATTACAGACATTATTAGATATAGGTGCACTGACGAATATTACTGAAAAGCCAAAAGTTTATGAGTTAAAAAATAAAATATTAACGGAAGAGGCATGGAGGGGATTAGAAAATTTTGATGTGGTAGTTGCTATACCAATGAGCATTAGTCCTGCTATAGATGATATTCCTACTCCTCCTGATGGTATGTTTGATTTGATATTAATTGATGAGGCACATCATAGTCCTGCAACAACATGGAATGGAATAATTGAAGCATTTCCACAAGCAAAAAAAATACTATTCACTGCTACACCATTTCGAAGAGATAAAAAAGAAGTTAAAGGAAAGTTTATATATAATTATGCAATATCAGATGCTTATAAAGATGGGGTTTTTGGTAGAATAAAATATATTCCAGTAGAAAATATTGAAGGTTCGGAAGATATTGCAATTGCCAAGAAGGCAGAAGAGGTGTTTATTGAAGATAAAAATGCTGGTTTTGAGCACTGTTTGATGGTAAGGACAGATAGAAATAAAAGGGCAAAGGAACTAGAACAAATATATGCTGAAAACACATCATTGAGATTAAAGATTATAAATAGCGACCATTCATATAGCCATGTTAAAAGTGTTATTAAAAAACTTAATAATGGGGAACTAGATGGGATAATATGTGTTAATATGCTGGGTGAAGGTTTTAACTTTCCTAAATTAAAAATTGCTGCAATTCATTCCCCTCATAAATCTCTTGAAGTTACACTACAATTTATTGGAAGATTTGCAAGAACAAACGCTCCTAATCTTGGAACTGCAAAATTCATTGCTACACCATCTGAAATTGAAATAGAAAGAGAAAAAATATTTGAGGAGGGGGCTGTATGGGAAGAAATTATTATGAATTTAAGTGAAAGTAGGATAGATGAAGAAATTGAAAATAAGCAGACTCTTAGCACCTTCGATTGCGTTTTAAATAGAGATGATGAAACAAATGACCTGTCATTGTCTTCATTAGTTCCATTTGCACATGTTAGAATATACTCGGTGGATACTTTTGACATACATGCAGATATTAATCTGCATAATGGTCTACTATTAGTAAATAAACATATCAGCAGAGAATATTCAATGATAGTTATTATTGCTAAAGAGATACTTAATCCTAAGTGGACGAAACTAAATATGTTTCAGAAGATACAATATGAATTGTTTATAATATACTTTCAAGAACAGCATAAATTATTATTTATTAATTCTACTAGGAAGAATGAAGACATTTATGAAAGTATTGCAGAACAATTTTCTGGTACAAATATAAGAAAACTATCATTGGGTAAAATAAATCGAGTTTTATCTAATTTAAAGAACCCAGAATTTTTTAATATTGGCATGAGAAATAGTATACAAACAAGTAATACGGAATCCTATAGAATAATTAGTGGCTCTAATGCACAAAAAGCAATTAGAAAAACAGACGGAAGGATTTTTCATAGGGGGCATTGTTTTGGTAAAGGTACTGATAATAATGAAGAAGTAACTGTAGGATATAGTAGTGGTTCAAAAGTATGGAGCAATAGTTATTTAACCATACCACAATTTATAAAATGGTGTAACAATATTGCAAACAAGGTTACTAGCAAAGGCCCTGCATTTACAAACTCTCCTTTAGATTATATTCCAGTTAGCGAAGAAGTGAATACTGTACCTAACAAATTTATTATTTCAGTAGATTGGAATAATGAAACATATCAAAAACCACCAATTATAAGCAGTAAAAATAAAGATATAGGATTTGAATGTATTCAGTTGTTAGATATAGAGTTGCAGGTAAAAGGCAAGAATGAAGGGAAAATAGAGATAGTTTTTAAATATTACAATTTTGAATTCAGCATTTATTTTTCTCTAGATGATGATAAATTTTTCAAAAGTGAGGATAGTTTGGCTAAAAGTATATTTATTAATAGGAAATATGGCGATATCCCTTTATTGGATTATTTAAATGCTAATCCTTTAGTAATATATTTTAGTGATTTTTCTTCATTGATAGGGCATGAATACTATAAAAAGAATTATGATGACTTGATTTTGATAGATGAAGATATTTTAGAACCAATAGAATGGGAAGAAAATGGGGTGGATATAGAGTGTGAAATTGATAATCCAAGTCACGGGAAGATTTCTATACAAGAATTTTTAAATAAATATTTATCAGGCAAAGAGTATGATTTTCTGTATTATGACCACGGAACAGGAGAAATAGCAGATTTTATAGCAGCCAAGGAGCATGATAAACGCATTGTTCTTCAGTTCTATCATTGTAAAGGTTCTGGAGGGGAAAAATCAGGAGACAGAGTAAATGATGTATATGAAGTATGTGGACAAGTTATTAAGTCATCAATGTGGACAGATTTAAAGAAACTGAAAAGGAAACTAAAGGCTAGAATGATTACACATGAAAATTCTAGTGATAATCCGAACAATTACATAAGAGATAGTTATGATAAATTTTTAGAAGTCTTGGCTTCAGGAGAAACTAAAATGTTTGAATTCGAAATAATTTTAGTACAACCAGGTATTACAAAGTCTAGGTTAAGTGAAAAGATTTAAAGTGTTATTGCGGCAGCAGATGATTTTTGTGTTAATCAGGGATATTTACCGATAAGAGTATTCTGCTCTAAGTAAAAAGCATATACTAAATTTTTGAATAGAGAATAAACATACATTTATTTCTTTTTTATATTAAAAGCCATATTCAATTGATAAAGGTTTGCTATGTAAAAATATCGAAAATGTATAGTATGCTAAAATATTGAAGAAGTTATGACTATTTTAAGGAGAATAAAGATTTATGGATAGTGTTACTCTAAAGCAACTTTATGATAAAGCATGCAAGGGGAAATATGGTTGTGAGTATTTTAAAATGGATTTACATATACATACTCCTTCATCTAAGTGCTATAAAAAAACATATACGAGCAATGAAGAGGAATACATTAAAATACTGGATGAAGCCTTTGAAAACGGAATCGGTATTATTGCTATAACCGACCATAATACTGTTAAAGGATATTATGAGATGATGGACTATATAATGGCTGATAAGAAAAAATATAGTAAGTATACAGGTATGCTTATATTGCCTGGTATTGAAATTTCCAGTTTTGGTAAACATATTTTAGCAATTTTTCCTCCACAAAAGACTCAAGATGAACTAAATACATTTTTATATAACATAGGTATAGATATTAATGAACAAGGAGAGGAAGATGCTGATGCGTATAAAGTAACTCCTATGGAATTAATGAAAAGAATATATGAAATGGATGGCATAACTATTTTAGCCCATGCAGACTCAACAAATGGCATGTTAGAAAAACTTCTTCATAATGGCAATAGTGGAGATGATTCATGGATACATAAGGGAAAAAGTTTGGCATCTATAATTAAATCTGAACATCTTTACGGGATTAGTTTGAATGATAAAGGTTTGAAAGATAAACTTTTAAAAGATATTCTTAACAACAAGGAATATAGAAGGGAAAAAAGTATAGCAGTAATATATTGTTCAGACAGTCACGGAACTAGAGATACAAAAGCAAAGTATAAAGCCGATGGCAAACCTATAGGTGAGAGATATTCATACATTAAGTTATCCGAGTTATCATTTCATGGATTGAAAATTGCACTATTGGACCCAGAGGTAAGAATATATGATGAGATACCAGGAAACATTTATCCATATATAGAGGGAGTTGCTATAAATGGCGGATACTTAGAAGACCCTAAAAATCCTGATGGATTTCAGTTTTTTAGGTTTAACAAAGCACTAAACTGCGTGATTGGAGCACGAGGAACTGGTAAATCAACATTATTAGATACAGTTCAATATACACTTTTCCCAGAAGTAACTGATGATGAGGTTGCGTTGAAATTCGATACTTCCGTTGTTTTCCTAAACTACTTTGGAGATGTATATGCTTTTATTTGTGAACCTAAAATTGAGTTTGACAATTATACTAATGAATTAATAGATGTAAGGAAGAAACCTAGTATCTATAAGTTGAGTAAAAATGGGAAATTTTATAGCAGTAGAAAAAGCAAAGAAATTTATAAAGAATTACAAAATTTTTCATCAGTTGCTTATAAACAACGTGCTATATTAAATTATGCTCAAGATAAAAGAGGTCCCATAGAAGTAATAAATAACCTCTTACTTATTAGTAATACTGAGAAGTATAGCAATCTACTAAAAAGTATAAAACAGAATTACGACTTTATAGAAAGCGTACTTAAAAAGCAAGATAGAGTTGAATGGAATGATTATATTGAAAGAGTACATATCGTTGAGGAAGATATGCAGGAAATAACACGTCCATTTATTGAAATACTAGAAAGTAATAAAGAAATATTTAACTTGAGAAAAAACATAATTAA
>JAAYPG010000100.1 GCA_012519905.1 Clostridiales bacterium
GATGATAAAAGCTACGATTTAGGAAATCTTCAGAGAACCGATGTTTGGTGCGAATCGGTGATGGATTAAATCCTTCCACTTTTGGAGCAATTGGCGATGAGTCAAAGGCTGGTAACCTTTATCTTACTTTCGAGTGGCCGTATTTATATACGGCAATTTGGGTGGCAACGCGGAACCTTCCGTCCCATGGTATGTAAATGGGATAGAAGGCTTTTTTATTGCATTAGTGCAGGTGGAGGAGAAATCCTCCGTTGTAAGCAGTGAAAATTTTATAATTTGAATAGGAGGATTTGGAAATGCTTGATTTAAAGTTTGTTAGGGAAAACCCCGATATTGTAAAGCAGAATATTCGCAACAAATTCCAGGATCATAAGCTGGAATTGGTGGATGAGGTAATTGCTCTTGATATTGAAAACCGCAATACAAAACAGGAGGCCGACAATCTCAGATATGAGCGCAATACTATCTCCAGACAAATAGGTGGTCTGATGTCACAGGGTAAGAAAGATGAAGCTATGGAGCTTAAGAATAAGGTTACTGAGCAATCTGACCGCTTAAAGACTCTTGAAGAAAAGGAAGCCGAGCTTGGCGAGAGAATAACCCAAATCATGATGACCATACCGAATATTATTGACCCAAGCGTACCCATCGGTAAGGATGATAGTGAAAATGTTGAGATAATGCGCTACGGGGAGCCTGTGGTTCCAGATTTTGATATACCATATCATATAGATATAATGGAAAGTAAAAGTGGTATAGATTTGGATAGTGCTAGAAGGGTCGCTGGTAATGGTTTCTATTATCTTATGGGTGATATAGCAAGACTTCATTCAGCAGTTATATCCTATGCCCGTGATTTTATGATTGACCGTGGTTTTACTTACTGTATTCCACCATATATGATTCGAAGCGAGGTTGTTACAGGTGTAATGAGCTTTGCAGAAATGGAAGCCATGATGTATAAGATTGAAGGCGAGGATCTCTACCTTATCGGTACCAGTGAACACTCCATGATAGGCAAGTTCATTGATACTATTATACCGGAGGATACTCTCCCACAGACACTTACCAGCTACTCACCTTGTTTCCGTAAGGAAAAGGGAGCTCATGGCCTTGAAGAAAGAGGAGTATATCGTATCCATCAATTTGAGAAGCAGGAAATGATTGTTGTATGTAAGCCTGAAGATAGCATGATGTGGTATGATAAGCTATGGCAAAACACCGTAGATTTATTCCGCTCTTTGGACATCCCTGTGAGAACTCTGGAATGTTGCTCCGGTGATTTGGCAGACTTAAAGGTAAAGTCAGTGGATGTTGAGGCATGGTCTCCAAGACAGCAAAAGTACTTTGAGGTTGGTAGCTGCTCTAATTTAGGAGATGCGCAGGCTAGAAGATTAAAGATTCGTGTTGTTGGAGAGGGAGATAAATACTTTGCCCACACACTTAATAACACTGTAGTAGCTCCTCCAAGAATGCTTATAGCATTTTTAGAGAACAATCTTAATGCTGATGGCTCAATAAATATTCCCACCGTCCTACAGCCCTACATGGGTGGTAAAACCAAAATTTAATTTGTAGCTTTTACAATATAAAATATCCTATAGTTATATCAAAGCCTATAAAAAGCGATAGACCCCACGCATAATATCTGTGGGGTCTATTCCTTTTATAGATTAAAATACATATTTACTTTGTTTTCTCAGAAAATTTCATGGTTACCATATTACGGACATAGATATTTCCCTTTTTAAGGTCAGGTATTTCTACTTGGTCAATCAACTCACCCCTAAAGTAAAGGGCTACAGTCTCTCCATCCTTTAGATTAAATCCAGCTCTAATCATTCCTGCACTGGTAGCCTCCCGGTTTCTTTCTCCTAGGATTTTGAGGCTATGACCAGCCCTTAATTGCCTCCCAGGAAGTATTAGCTTACCAGGTTCATTTAGATCATCAGTAATTGAATATCCATGTAGACTGATATCCTCCTTGTAGGGGTTGTAAAGCATTATATAGTCCCCATCCCCATCAGAGCAGATTTTACTAATAATAGCCTTTGGATTTTCTGCTTTATCCTTATACTTAAAAGTAATCTCAACCTTTCCATCCTTGATATGGGATGAATTAACAGTAAGCTCTAAGCCATTTACATTCTCATTATTAACAATCCAATGACTAAACTCTTTTCCAGCTGGTACAATAGCTGTAATTACTGTATCATAGCGAGAATAATAGCGCCCATCAAATTCTGAATACACTTCTAAATTATTTATCCTTACTCCCGTCCCCTTAGCAGGCCTTACATTAAGGCTGAATATGTCTCCCATCTCGAAATAATCCCGGTATTTACCCAGAGTATAGCTAACTCTGTCAGCTCCGTATTCTTTTATTCTTTTTATTTGATCTGAAAGATGAGAAGGCTTTACCCAATCAGCAATTAGCCCCTTATCATACATCCGAAGCTGCTCATTCAGCCTTTCTTCATTCATTTTATCTAAAACCTTGTTCAAATTATCAGAAGAGAAGGCCCCATTAATCAAGTCTAATGTTCTCTTAATAAAATATTCCTTACAATCCTCCCTTAGTAAGAGCTGACTAAATAATGGACTCTCTCTGTTTACTTCTCCTGGTTTACTAACATATTTCCTTAAATTATCCTCCCAAGGTCCTGTTCCATATATACCAAAGCTATAGTCTAAATCATGAAGAAGATATCTCCACTTACCGTCAAAGGGAGCTTCACGATATTCCTCTCCTTCTGCAGCATAATAACGGTAAACCTTATAGTTATTGTGAGGCCAGTCTTCATTTCCTATATATATTTGAAGTGCATAATAATCCAGATAATTTTCTACATCTATTACCTCTCTAAGCTTGTTATATACAGCATCGTTCCTTAAATCTTCATATGTATATGAGTAAGCCTCCTCATAATCCTCTATAGCATATTCATTGACTCTATCATCATCAAGTTTTTTGAAGGTTTCTCCACCTTCTAATATCTCAAAAGTACCTGCATACTCACCATAATGTTGCTCAAAATATTCGTCACAGTATACCTCATGGAGCCATAAGTGGCCTCTATAATCACCATTGATAAATAGCGCAGCAGGACGGACTGCTTGATAATCCCTAAATCCTGCTTGGCCTGCTAGAGTTTGAAATAGCTCATCTCTTATAAAGCCAAAGCCATTGTCATTTCCAGTATTTCTAAGGACCAGTCTTTTAAAAGCACCTATAGTCGTTCCATCCCCGCTTGCAGAGGTTTTATCAGGAAAGAATTCATATCGGATTTTATTATTTACCTGATCATAGGCCTTCCTAGCAAATATTTTTAATGATTTTTGTTGATTGGCTCTTGACCAACCTCCATATACCCGAATTCCTGCCTTTTGACTGGCTACGACATTTCCGTCAGCTTCCAAAATCTCTAGATATGCCTCTCTTTCACTTTCTCTTCCACGCATATTAAAATTGGCAGGATCAGGAGGATCAATATGTTTATGGGGATTTGCCTTAATAAAATCATCCCTAAGCTTGCCGGGTATTAAGATTCCATATTCATAATCATAAAGATTATAGGGATCGCTAGTTATTGAAAATATCAGAGTAGAAAATCGTCTATGAACATTCCTTCCCACAAAATAGGTATGTACTATTGTATCTGTCTCAGAATCATCCGAAAAATAACCCTTGGCCTTGATTGAATATACCTTTACTTGTGATCCCGATTTTAGCTCTATTTTATCCTGATAAAGACTCTTACTTTTATCCGGTTCTGAACCATCCATTGTATAGTAGATATCACAGGGCCTATCGCTAACAAGCTCAAGATATACTGTATCCTTATAAAAGTAGTCCTGCTGGACAAATGCTATCCCTTGATTATTAGTTTGATTAGCTTCTTCAACATTAGGTTCTTTAGAGTCCGACGAAGTATCAACATCGACTTTAGAGTCCTTATCTATAGTTATATTATTTATATCATTAACTTCCCCTATGGAAGAGTCATTAATATTGTCGCAAGCTGAAAATGACAGCAAAACCATAGCAAATATTACGAGCAAGATAGCATTTCTAATATTTTTAGGCACAAAAATTCCCCCTTATTTAGCCATTTGTGATACAGATATTATCATATCATGTAATTTCACAAAATAAAACAAAAACAGGCTCTTTTAGGGGGAATTAATAGTTTGTTAATTTTTAGCTTGCTGAGTATTGTTACTATTAATCTCTTTAGATTTACTACTATTATCGTATTTAGTATTTTGCTTGACGTCTTTCTACTTCTAGATTTGGCCAGACTCATATGATGATGGTATTTATAGGGGGCACTCAACTTAGCAACTATCACTGGACATCCCACCTACGTAGAAGAGAATTTACTAGAAGTGAAAATATACGATACATACACTGGTACGGTCTATGCTTATGCAACGACAAAAAATGTATCTCACCAAACTGTCTACTCGTTTTTTGTTCATTACTCACAACTTTCAAACTATATGTATTTTCCATCCTACTATATACCTCAAAAATATAACTATGATGATGGTACCTATAAGGGAATTCTTAACTTATCATATTGTTATTCCTACTCTTCATCTTCAAGCGGAGATTATTATTGGGTAAGCATATACGCTGGATATTCTGGTACTGCTCAGATGTATTAATTTCTATATAGATTATAAACAGTATCCCCAGGGTCATTTAATGACAATGGGGATACTGTTCCCTCTTAACCTATTTATTATCAACTAATCTATAGATTGAATTATCTCTAGTGATAATATCCTCACAAACCATTTCCCTTCGTAGAGTACAGAAATCATCATGAAAGTCAGCGATAATAATATTAACCTCCCGCTCTGTATACTCCTTACCTACTTGAAATGCTTTAGCTATTTCTTCCAATATTATCCGCCTTTTCTTTCTTTGGGCTGGGATATTCTTAAGTTTACCATACTCAAAAAAATTATCAATTACCTTTCTTCTATAATTATCCTCCCGCTGCTTTTGAAGATCAGCCTCCGACGATTCCTCCTTTATAATATCAAGGATAGAGGACTTGAACACCTCTTCATTAATGCTGTATATATTATAGTATTGTTCCTTCCTGGACGTGACCGCACCTACTTCCTCTAGCTTCTTTAAATGAAAGGAAATAGTAGATGCTGCCAAATCTAGTCTCTCAGCCAGTAGCTCCACATACATATCCTCATGGATTAAGGACTTTAGAATCTGAAGTCTTGATTTATCTGAAAGACTTTTAAACAACTTAATAGCATTATCCTCTGTCATATCATTGCCCCCCATCTTCATCGAACAGAGTTAGGAATTTATCCTTAAGCTCCACAGCTACCGCTAGCTTATGCTCCTCAATAACCTGTTTTGTAGTATCTCCATGCTCTATGGCTTTATCAAGTGATATCTTCCAATTATTCGGAATAGTATCAAAGCGAAGTAGAAATCCGCCATACATTTCAATATCCTTATTCTTCCCCAAGTCTTTCCCCTTAAGTTGCTTGATATCACTTAAAAATAATGTTTTAAATATCTCGTAGATATTGACCTTGATTTTCTCCAAGTCTGCTTCATCCTTACGGTTGTCCGCCTTATACTGATCACTTAAATTATTATGCTCAGCAATTCTTTCATCAATAAATTTTAAATATTTTTCTTCTAGCTCCCTCATGTTTATTCCCTTCTTTCACTAAAAATATCTTATAGCATTACTATACCATAGAATTAGAATATGTCAATTCATTTTTATATCCATCTAATTGCAATAAGGTTTTATACTATAACAATAATTAAATACCACTATTTACAGGTTGTATATAGCAATAGGTAATTGTAATATTATATAAGTTTTTTATATTAAATGTAATCAAGGAGGATTGATCATATGTCTACAAAGAAATGTAAGCATTGCCAATCAGATATAGACAAGAAAGCAAAGGTATGTCCTGTATGTAAGAAAAAACAAACTGGCATGCTAAAATTTATTATAATAGGTATCATTGCATTGTTAGTTGTTGGTGCTTTACTAAGTGGTGGGGACGACGAACCCAAGCTTATAGACACACCTAAGGATAAAAATGATGAGCAGTATGAGGAAACACCTAATGAAGAGGATACCGATAGTACAGACAACACCTCAGAACCTACTGCAAGTCCAGATAAGAACTCATTCTCAACTGGTGAGACCGCAGAACTAAAGGATGTCCGCGTCACCTTACTAGGTGTAGCAGAGTCTGAAGGTAGCGACTATAATAAACCTGCCGATGGAAATGTGTTTGCATTAGCTGAATTCGAAATCGAAAACAATTCAGATAAAGATATAACGGTTAGTTCAATAATGAGCTTTGAAGCTTATAGTGACGGCTATTCAACAAGTACGAGCATAGCAGCCCTTTTAGAGAAGGGTGACAAGGGCCAGCTTGACGGAAATATTGCACCTGGAAATAAAATGAAAGGTGTTATAGGATATGAGCTATCAAAGGATTGGTCTGAGTTAGAAATTCATTTTACGCCCAACTTCTGGACAGATAAGGCTATAGTATTCATTGCAACAAAATAAGGGACAATTATTAAGGGGCTTTTGCAAACTGCAATAGCCCCTTATATAAAATTCATGTTATATAATGTAGTAATCAGTTGATACTTGGAAAAGGCTTAATCAAAGGATAGATAACTAAAAACCTTTAAAATACAATAATGCTGATAAACCTGGTATTTAACTTATCATCGAACCAAAAATACAGTTGAAATCTTCTCAATTAGTTTTTATTTTCGGTAAAATATAATAAGATTCAAGTATCAATTTTTTTCCAGATTCGGTTGTGATTTCTTCACAATCTCCTTTGTTAAATGAAAATTTATTTACCAAATGTAGACTTTGAGCATTTCTTATATCAACTTCATAAACATAATACTTGTACTTTTGTTTAGAATTTAAATAATCAATTAGTGCCTTTAACGCCTCATATCCATACCCATTTCCATGGGCAGACTTCTTTATCCATAATCCAACCTCTGGAGTATTTTCCTTAATACTAAATGCTTCTATACTTCCAAGAAACTCATTTTGCTGAGATAAAATTACCAACTCAAGCATGTTTCCTTTTTCCATTTCAATTAAATAATAAAAAAAGACTTTAAAAGTCCATGATTTAATGGAATTTAAAGCCTTTTCTCATTTATAGTGCAGTCGGCGGGACTTGAACCCGCACCCAGTTAGCCCGGACTAGATCCTTAGTCTAGCGCGTATGCCAATTCCGCCACGGCTGCATATAATCTATTAAATCAGGCATATCTAACATATATATGCTAGACATTTTACTGATCTGTGCTAGATGTTACCTAGCGAACGAATTATATTATAGCAATATCTAAGCTAAAATGCAATAGCAAAATTTAAGAAATAACTAACAAAACCAAGACAGATCAATTGCCTATTCTGTTTATCACTATCATAGTTAAGCTATATAAAGCATTATGACATAGAGAATGAGCTATCAAGTCTTAATATAACCTTCAAGCTCATCTTTTCTATAGATTTTCCTTTATACTCTTCTTTTTCAAACGGCAATTATCAAATGCATCCCTCATGGCAGGATTATTAATCATTTTACCATGATAATCAAATCTAGAACCATGACAAGGACAATCCCAGGTCATTTCATTCTGATTCCACTCCAGCTTACATCCCAGATGAGGACATTTGGTGGTGACGAAGTAATATTTGTCCTCATTATCGCGATATACTCCTACCCTTTGCCCATCGTATCTGATAATACCCGCCTTCCCTTTCTCTATATCCTTAAGCTTATCATGGGGAATCTTTAAATGCTCTGATAGAAGACTAATAGTAATGATCGCTGCGTCCTTTAGAAGGACTCGGCTACCTGATAGCATTAATCTCCTTGGTGTGAATACCTTGCGATATTCATTTTCTTTGCCTGCAATCATATCACTAATAATCATGGCGGATACCATGGAGCTTGTCATTCCCCATTTATTAAATCCTGTAGCCACATATATATTAGGTATCCGAACAGAATATCTCCCTATATAAGGAATAGAATCCGGGGTAATACAATCCTGAGCGGACCAAGTATATTTTACACTTGAACCTGGATACCATTTTCTTGCTGCATTCTCAATCCTTGCATAAGAATTAATCGGTTGGTACTGACCGGTTCTGTGATAGCCTCCTCCAAGGATTAGATAATCCTTGTATTTTCTAAAGGTAAAGCCGTTCTGATCTGCATCCAAATACATCCCATCCAATTCATCTTTAGCCTTACCACACCCCTCTAGAGCTGTCAGATAAGATCTTTCCTGATGAAGCCTTATAAAATAATAACCCGGAACATTGATAAAGGGATAATGAGTCGCTATAACAATCTTCTTAGCCTTTACACTCCCCTGATCAGTTGTAATCAGTCCATTTTTATCAATCTGGGTAACGCGGGTATTCTCATATATCTTTAACTTGTTCGCAACCTTATCAAGGAATTTCAGCGGGTGAAATTGTGCTTGGTTATCAAATCGTATAGCTGCCTTAACCTTAAAAGGTAGGGTGGTTTCCTTTGCAAATGCGGCTGGTAGCCCTAACTTTAAAGCTGCATCAACCTCTTGTCTTATCTTCTGTTCATCATCAAGGGTATATATATAATTAGGAAGAACTTCAAAATCACAATCAATCTGAAGATCCTTAATAATCTCCTGATATTTATCAATTGCCAGCTGATTAGCCATTGCATACTCCCAAGCTCTTTGTTCACCCTTATATGTTATCAGCTTTTTATAAATAAGACTATGCTGAGAAGTTATCTTAGCAGTGGTATTCTTTGTAATTCCACCGCCAGCTTTTCTACATTCTAACACTACAACAGGAATTCCCCTCTGCTGCAGTAAGTATGCTATTAGCACCCCAGCAAGACCTGCTCCGATTACAGCAACTTCCGTACTAATTTCACCCTTAAGACTTGGCCGTAAGGTTTTGTTGTCTGCATCGCCTCCTTTGTCTATATTATTACGATATTGATCCTGAATCCATAAGGATTCACCTCGCTCTATTCCTTCTTCCTTAAAAGTGCCATTTTCCTTCCATAGGATTCCCATTCTTTATTCACCTCAAGGATATTTTTAGCAAAATACAATAATTTTATACCCGCTATTTGAATAATAATTTTACTGTATTTTACTGCGAAAGAAATATAATTACTATATTTTTCTGTTGAAAAGGAAATATCCATATGTTATAATCTAATTCGTTCCGAGTGTAATAATTTAACATGCAGTTGTGGCGGAATTGGCATACGCGCTAGATTCAGGTTCTAGTCCGGGTTAACTGGGTAGGGGTTCAAGTCCCCTCAACTGCATTCTTTAAAAAGTTTAAACTTTATGAACATGCCTTTTTATTAGGGTTTGCAGTCAAAGCAACCTTAAAATCGATAATATTATTGGACTGCATAGTTTCGACGGATGTCATGCATCGAACGATTATACGGTAGGAAATTCTGGGTATAAATACTGACGCAATTTATATAACCATAGATAGTTATTCATAGAAATGCTAGAAAGAGAGGTAAATATTAAACCTCTCTTTCTCTTCAAACTACAAATTGAATAGCGGTATTCCTTCACGCTATATAAATAATATATGCTTTAAAATATTTTCTTATACAAAAACTAAGAGAGAGTATTACTACTCCCTCTTCTTCAAAACTAATCAACTGAGCTAATGCTCCTTCACACTATCATGTGCAACATAAGAAGTTTAACATCAATACTTCTTCTTGTCAATTATATTTTATAACATTCTAAGGAAAATATCAACTAGAAAATGTGTGAAATCTTAATTGCATCATTAATACTATCTAGTACCTTACCTTTTACATTTCCAATTGACGCATCAAAATCCACTCTTTGTAAACTAACATTCTGGATTTTTAATATATTAACCCAACGTACCATATTCTTAAAATTATATACTTTGTCAATTTTTACATGGTAAGGTTTTTTCTCTTCTGGTTCTTTTGATGAAAGCGGAATTACAAATATACTATTACCTGTTTTTCGCAATACAATTGCCGGATGTCTTCCTCCAAATTCATTGCCGATATTAAAGCCAAACTCAATCCAAACAACACTACCCCTCTTAATATATTTTGATTTCTCATCACAAACATAATTTTTCTCATTTATAATGATAGTAGTTTTTTTATTTAGCCAGCTATAATAATTGCTCGTTCTTTTTCTATCATCAATATCTTCTAAATCCGTCTTTGAATATAGTTGCTCCAAAGTGCATTTTAGCGCTTCTTTACTGTCAATTACCTCTTTTTCACTTACAACTTTCAACTTTTCACCCTCCCTTAAGTTTTCCAATTTATTCTAACATTAGTATATATTCTTTTCAATTATTTTATTGTTTTATGCATAAATAATTAGAAATATGTCTTTGTATTACTGTATATAGGAAAAGAGTCAATACTAGATTAATAGATTATTATAACTCTGCGAAAACAAAAACCTTCATTTATCGATCGAAGGTTTAATGTTCATTATTATATAATGATTTGCATTTGAA
>JAAYPG010000101.1 GCA_012519905.1 Clostridiales bacterium
CTCTTCTTCTCATAATTTCCTCCTCTTTCTAGGCCAGAAGTCTTAAGCTCTGACTCAATTAATAGATACTTCTATCCACCAGGTCTGGGGTTGTCATGTCATGTGTAGGTATATTTATGTAATAGGAAGAAATCTCCTATTATATAAAAAAACCTGAGGTTCTCTCAGGTTTGTTCTTACACTTTGATACCTCCACAATCCCTGAATGAGATAGCACAACTCATAAAGCCGGGTAGCTTTATGAGACAGTCCTACAGCTCTTAACTGTAGGCCCAGCAAATAATACCGAGTATATTATAAGCTTCGGCGATATTTCCTTCTCCATGGCCTCATAGCTTCTCATGCTCCACCATAGACTATTAAATACCGCTCCTCTACCTCACTGATTATGTGAGGCTTAAAATTATTAAGTTAATTCTGCAAACAGTTTACAACATAGGTAAGTATATGTCAACAAAAAAAGCAAAAATAAGTAGTGATTAGTTCCTTTTATCAAATATATTGCTAAAACACCTATGTAGTATATCTAATTAGATATAATACATAGGCGAAGGATCCATATTTAAATAATCATCAAGAATATCCTTCAAGGTAATACTATCAATAAATGAAAATACCTTTTCATCGACCTTCTGCCATATATTAGAGCGTATATAGCTCTCTATCCGGTTGGTATTAATTACATCCTCAGAGGGTACTACTGACAAATCCCCTTCTAGAGCCCTAAGAATCATGCCTACTGTAATATCCTCTGCATCAGAAGCTAGTACATAACCACCCTGGGCACCCTTTATGCTAGTGACCAGGCCTGCCTTACGCAAAGCGGAAAACACCTGCTCCAAATAACTTTTTGATATATCCTGCCTCTCGGCTATACTCACCAATGGTACTAGGTCATTTTGAGAATAAAGAGCTAGGTCAATCATAGCACGTAGACCATATCTTCCTTTAGTAGACACCTTCATTGTGCCTTCCCCCTTTCAAATATAATCCTTATTCCATGTAAATCACTACACTTATTGTTTTACATAAACTAATCCGCTTCTTCTGCGTAGTCAAAGATTTTAATGGTTTCAATTATAACTTTTTCTTTGGGAATTCCATTATCCTCATCTATTAGTTCTACTCCAGCTACAGCATCAAGTACATCATATCCCTCATATACTTGTCCGAATACAGTATGACTTTTATATAGCCATGGCGTACCACCTATTTTAGCATAGTTTTCTACAGCCTTTTTATCAAATTTTATCCTTTGTCTCATTTCTATTAGGTTAAGAGTAGCTTGATCATAGGTATCCTCAGACTGTACTATAAAGAACTGGCTACCGTTGGTGTTAGGACCTGAGTTTGCCATACATAATGCCCCCCGATATGGTTGAAGCCTCTCGTCGAACTCATCCTCAAAGTCACTCCCCCATATACTTTCTCCTCCCCGACCAGTTCCTGTTGGGTCACCACCTTGTATCATAAAATCATCTATTATTCTATGGAATGTTAAACCATCATAATAGCCATTTTTTGCGTGGGTTATAAAATTCTCTACCGCCTTTGGTGCTTCCTGCTCAAAAAACCTAACATATATTGATCCAAAATCATTAATTATTATTTCAGCAACAGTCTCACCATTTTTAGGCCCACTAAACTGCTTGTCAGATTTAGCACAGCTAGCCATCATAAGGATAGAAATCGTTAAGATAAAGATTAATGATATTTTTTTCATTATTAGCCTCCATCATATTATTTCTTTATTAATTATTTTTGCATAATATTATATAGTCTTATTTTATTTTTACCATAATATAAGCATTGATATTTTCATATTCACTATTTTCCCAAAGCTCATAATTTAAGGATAGTACAACTATTTTAATAATTGCTTTATCATTCTCTGTAACAAACTCGGCCTCATCCATTGATATTTCACCATATCGTGGCTCTCTATCTATGAAATTATTAAATATACTACTTAAGGAATATCTGATAAGCTCGTTTTCCTGCCCATCCTTTATAATTAGATCACCTATTCCATTATTATAAACTTGCTCTATGGTATAATCATTAGCTCCCATTGGAGCAGTCTTAAGGGGATTAGCATAATCGTCTCCAAATAAATCAGCCTCAACGAACAAATCAAATTCTGATATGTCTATCGGCGTTCTCTCTGCCAAATAAAGCCTCCATGCATCCAGCTCCTTCTTATCCTGACCATATTGATTGAAGCCAAATGTTCCTTCAAAATCATAAGTGTTACCATAAGAGTTAAGCCAGCTAATATCCCTAAGATAATCCATCCTGCCTAAATACCTGACAGAATTTATTATAATTTGTTTATCCTCTTCTATAAGATTAGCATTTGGTATTATCTTATTATCTATAAGCATATCGTTTTTCTCAAGTACATTTGTCAGTCTATTAATCTGATTCCTTTTGCTTATAGAAAATGCATCAATAGGAGGAATAATTGAAATCATTGATAGCACAATCAGTATGGGGGCTATTATATTACTCTTACAATTTGGCCTAATGCTAAATATTATAGCAGATATGGTTGCAAAAACACCGAACATTATAACATAATATCTACCACTGGTAATTCCCAGCTCTCCTATCTTTAATACAGATGATATTGTTTGGAATAGAACAACAGGAATTAGTACCTTAGGAAATATCCGCATAAAATATATTGCAGGTTTACTTTCCATCGCTGACGCCAGAAGATATACAGTAATAACCGTAATTGAATAGGATACCAAGAGCGGCTCCATGAGATTGTCCTTCCAGAAGTCACCGGAAATATTCATTAATATATATAATAAAAGTATTACAGTAAATATTGCAGTTATAGGAATTATTATATATGATACTAGGCCTGCTAAAAACTTAGAAGGCTCAATAGCCTTTCTTAACCTCTCTGTAAGCTCATCATCTGTCTCATTAGTACTAGCTTCATCCTTCAATTCTACGGTACCAGATGGTCTGGGATATATAGGAATTAAAGAAAGAAAATGTAAAGGTGCATATACATAAGCAATAATATTACCAACATGAGCATATGCATCGCTGTCAACAGAGGCTATAAGCATATCAATAGCCATAATAATCAAAGCCACACCCAAAAATAGAACCCCTGAGTATAGGGCAACTGTAAAGAAAGCTTTAAAAACAACCATGAAGCTTTCGCTAAAACCAATTTTTGATTTTATCACTGGAATCCACATAAAGCTAATAAATAGGACAAACAATAACACCATGGTCCTTATCCCATACTCAGTACCAAGATCCTTTACCCAAAACTCTAAAAGCAGGTAGTAGAATATTGCTCCAAATGCTGCAATTCCTGCAAATACTAATCTTGCCTTCTTAGAGTAAGAAAATCGTTCATACGTAGCCTGAAGCACCATAAATAAGACAGCACCAAATGCTAAAGCTAATAATATCTCACCAAGATTTCTCAATTCATTTGTGCTTATATGATATGCTGTTAATATAGCTGATA
>JAAYPG010000102.1 GCA_012519905.1 Clostridiales bacterium
CATTGGACTTATAACTATAAGAAAAGTCATCATAATCATTTCTATCTAATTCATGGTCAAACAGAGAATAAAGATTTTATTTGCCTTGACACACAGCCACAGAAAAAAGATATTATAGTTACAAAGCGACAATTTAAAGAGAATTTTAAGCATATCTATACATATGAAATACATCCTGCACATTTAGAACATAGATTTCTTTATGAGATTATTCGAGATTGTATAATGAATAATTCAGTTAATAAGTATAGATTACAAGTTGAGGATATGGATCAATTTATTAACGACTTTATATATATTGATTATGATTCCGAACTTATGTATGATGCCATATGGTATTCACCGATATTTTCAGAAATAAGTCGCATTTACGGTGGACGAGTACAATTTACAGAATTTCTGAAAGATTACCAGCTAAATGAGGATGTTTATGAATATATAAAGCAATTAGAAAAAATCACCTATGAATGGAGCATCATTCGATCCTTGATATTGAAAATGCAACATAATAAGGATGATAGCGTATCAATCCACCATACACTTATAAGGCGTATTAGATTAGCAACTCAGTTAGAAAAAAAATTGTTTAGTATTATACTTGAACATCTTCAGACAAATAGACTACAGCAAGGCGGTTGTTATATACCTCCAGAATCATTGGATACTGAAGTTGAAGAGTTTTATTATGTTGATTTGAATCCATACTTTAATAGAAAAGGTCTTTATTTTGATAAAGAAAGCTTCAAGTTTGAAAATGATTTATCCACGGGAGTTATATGGAATATTGATAATATGTCATTTGATTTCAGCCATAGAGGACATCTAGATAATATGGTATGTCTGAATCAGACCATTCTAATAAATAAAAAAGCTTATTCAAGGTTTATGTTATTAGGATATGGAGAATGGGGCAATCAAATAGAGGAGCTAAAGATTGTATATGAAGATGGTAGCTATGCTACTGTAGAGTTTATGTTTTCTGATTGGTGGAAGAATCCAGAGCTAGACGAAACAATTGCCTGGCAATCCGATGGACAAAGCTTAATTGATGGTGAAAGCTACAATGGAAAGATATTTGCAAAATCCTATCAATTACCTGATTCCGAGAAAAATATAGTAGAGGTGGTCTTCCCTGATTGTGAAAGGATACATATATTAGCCATGACATTTGCTTAGGGAATATTGCTAAATATAAGATATTTATGAACTTATTGTAGAAGATTAAATGAGGTTGTCACAGAAGTAATTAAGGGAGTGTATATATTCCATCACACACTGATCACTTCTGCGACAGCCTCATTTTTCCGAAAGCTTATATTTACTTATTCCGCAAGCATATTCATATAGTAAGTGTAGTGGATTCCTCCCCAAAAATAGTCCTTTTCCATTTAGATCTAGTACAATACACTTATATAAAATGTCATCTTATTATATTTTCTTAACAACACTTGATTTTAAAAGCATAGCTCCAAAGCCATCTATTTTGCAATCTATATCATGTACACCATCAGCTGGTTCATAGATCAATTTTATATTTTTGACTGTTGTACCTCTTTTAATTGATGTGTTGCCTTTTAATTTAAGATCCTTGATTACCGTAACAGTATCACCGTCATTTAAGATATTGCCATTTGCATCTTTAATAACATTTAGATTTTCCTTATTTTCAGTTGCACCTTCTTTATTCCATTCATGAAAGCATTCTGGACAAACCAATAAATTGGAATCTTCATAAGTATACTCAGAGTTACATATTGGGCAATTGGGTAACTTATCCAACATTAACACCTCCGTTCATATTATAAATATTACAGCATCCATAATATTAACATATCTCTAGAATTAAAGCAAAATTTCATTCATCTGTATGCCCAGTTCTCTGGTTTACGCCAGTTACACCATCTTTCTACAAAGTCCTGTTTTATACTATATTCCTTGTATTAAGAATAATTCTTTGCTATTATAATAGCATGAAAGGGGATTTCTAATGAGTACAACATATGAAATGGATAACATAGAAAAGAAAAGAATTTTTGACGTGGCTTTAACTATAATGGAAGAGGTAGGCTACGATAATTTGAGCATTCGAAAGATTTGTGAAGATGCAGACATCTCAATCGGTAAGTTTTATCGATATTTTCAATCCAAACAAGAAATCTTATCATTCTTCTACAAGCAACTGGAATCTAACTTCCGTAACAGCTTTGATGACCAGTTTAGGGCCCTAGACATTAAAGACCAGTTGATAGACTTTTATGCTTGGTTTACTGGATATATCTCTAGTTTTGGTTTTGACTTTGTAATTAACTTTTTCAACAACCAAAACCCATTACTAAACACCCATGTTTATAACAACGAAATTATCAACATAACTGATGAGCTTTTAGTTAATGCCATCCAGAACGGATATAAATTACCAGAAGGAACAACTGTTAGAAATATTTCGTATGATATATGTGTGATTGTTAAGGGCATAATTTTTGATTGGTGTGTACGCCACGGAGAATTTGATATAAAACAATATAGCAAAGAGCTTCTTGGAAAATGCATTGAAGGAATTATATACGCTTAATCTTAAAAATATTAATATACAAGATTTTTTAATAAACAGTATCACCGGCATTCCCATAATTCAATGTGTATATACACTATGTAGGGAATTCCGGTGATACCGTTTTATATGGTTAAGTATTATTTACTTATAATACTCGGATATTTACCTATAAGGACCTTCCTGTTAGGAAGCCTTCCATTACTGCCTCCCCTGCTAGACCTACCTTTTTTGCGTCTCCAATTAATTGAACTTGGAAACCCTCGCTTTTTAGCTTGTCTCAACCAAATCAAACTCTATTTTTTAAATACATATCATTCCATAGTTGCACTTCTATATATCGATTTTGTTCATCCAACTCAGCCAAAAATGAGTTAATATCATTTGTCCTATTAACTATAAACTCAAATAATGTATCTTTATTAAAAGGGTTCATTCTATCTACTGAATCCATTTTTGACATACTATCACCAAAGGTAAAACTTATATCTTCAAAATCTATGTCTTTTAATAATAACTTAGTCTTTATACCTTCTTCGAACCAGCTATTTAAATAAGTACTTTCACCCAAAACAAAGTAAAGCGGTGTTATATTCTTCGGTTTGACACCCAAATCCATAATTTTACTATATAACCATTCTTCTGTGCGTTTCCTTTTTTTATAGTACCCATCAAAATCTTTATCAGTAAATCTACTAAATGAAGTGAACCTAGTACAAGCATGTTGTGAAAGTTCCTTTGCTACTTTATAAGCTTCATGCTTCGATAGTCTTGTAATACTTTTTAACGGAGAACATCTCTTATCACAATAATTCGTTATATACAAATTATCCATTATTTAATCCTCCAAGAAAGTAGTTCTATGTATTTCGATTAGCGTGTTGTAGGTTTACGATTCCCTTGAGATTGATTGGTATGTCAGCCAATGCAGACACCGATAAGTAGGTGATGGGGTGTCAGTGAGCGCCCAATTCGGATATATTAATTTATTATAGACAGTAGCAGCTGTTGTGCTATACTTCCTTTACGTAATAAATTAACAGCTTCATTAAGTCCATACCATTCAACTTTATCTACTTCTTTTGAAATGTTGAATTCACTCTTTTTAACATCACATCGAAATCCAATCATTAATAGTTCTCTTTTTTCATAATAGTAACTAGATATATATGTAATTTTATTTACCTTTTGTCCAGTTTCTTCTTCAACTTCTCTAATAGCTGCTTCTTCAAGATTCTCACCTTGCTTGATGTAGCCCGCTACTAAAACCCAATTTGTTGTTGAAACATAATCTTGCTTTAATAAAGCTATCTCATTATATTCATTAATTACAGCTGATATAGTACATTGGCCGAACCAATCAAAATATGGCCTAGAACAGTTGTTACAAAATGGCGTTAGTCCTTCATCACCAATTTCTTTCTGTACTAAATTTTCGCCACAGCTTGGGCAATATTTAAACTTCATTAATACCTGCCTCCAAGTTATTATATAAGAACTAATACTTAAATCTAGCTAATATGTTGCGGTATAAACCAGGATCATAATAGCTTGCTAAAATCTACTTGTTAATAACAACTTCTTATTATTCTGGGAAAAACAAGCCACACGATGGGCACACATTACACTTAGAAGGAATTTTGCTCTGGCATGCGGGACAAATGCATTGTTCAGAGCCTAGATTATCTTCTTCATTCTCTCCAAAGGTTCTTAATAAATCTTCTATCTTAACTCCATCAACCTCAAGTATTTCTAATTCATCAGTATAAAACCATTTGATTACCCCAGTTCTATCGCTTACAGCTGCAACAGGTATCTCCCCACTTTCTTCATGGGGTAACAAACTACCACCTAAGAGACTCGGCCTAGTTGACTTAAAGGCACCAAAGCCAGTTCCGATTAAGGCATACACTTTTTTAGAATCTCTGTGTCGAACAATAATCGCCATTCCCTCATCTCCTTACTTATACACTATAGTAGGTTTATAATGTTTTTTCCTAACTCATACGCCTTGTCTAATTCTTCTCTTCTTCTATATAGATCTTCAATTGGTTCGATACCACATATTGATAAACTTCCAATAGGATCGATTCCAAGATGTCCATAATAATGTTCAATAGATTCAATTATATGTAGATTTTCTCTATCAGTTTGTCCAGCCCTAATAGCAACAGATATGCCTTTCTTTCCTGTAGGAACTCTTA
Organism: Clostridiales bacterium; assembly: GCA_012519905.1. Lineage (GTDB taxonomy): Bacteria > Bacillota > Clostridia > Lachnospirales > Lachnospiraceae > Mobilitalea. The sequence goes on from JAAYPG010000102.1 coordinate 4,756, forward strand.
TTCGATTCTCATTAGTATCGCAATAAGGTGTATTCCTATCAAAAAACACCTTTAGTTGCCCAGTTATATCTCCCCAATAAGATGGAGAAGCAATTATTACAGCCAGTACAAAAGTTTATGTTTTATCAGCAAATGCAAACTTTTAATATATCCTTCAACTGCCTTAAAAATATGTGATATTCGGGATGGCTTGATAGATTACAGAAATGGTTTTGGGGAATATCTATTGGGAAATTCCTCACGAGCCCGTTCAGAATATTTTCTCACAAAATCTCCCTTAGCATCTGTGTAAGCATCTCTATCATATTCATAATGTTCTTTTAACTTTATCTTTAATTCCCCATATTCATTGGCAACTTCCGGGTGGGCTATTAAATAATCTCTAAAGTACAGTTCATCCCAGTCATCGTGATATCTAACGTGTATATGTACACACTGTCCTTCAAAACCATTAGGTGTATATCCTTTTATATACATAATAATATCTTTTGGAGGTGTGTTTACAATATAACCTCTGTCTCTCATTTTCTCAGTAATTGAAGGTATATCAATATTTGGTGAGACCTCAAGTAATATATCAATAGTAGGCTTAGCGATAAGCCCGTATACAGAAGTACTTCCTATATGATTTATTCTTACTAGCATATCACCAAATATAGATTGTAAGATGTCTCTTTCTATTAAATAATAATCCTTCCATGAAGAATTATGCGGTTCTAGCAGCACCGGAAATAATTCAGAAATTTTTTCTTCTGATACATGTGTAAAATCCTGTCTCATTACTACCTCCTTAAAATTCACAAATCCTATTTTGATAATTCCCAAAACAAATATAGTGGTATTTTTTGTAACCAAGCAATTGCTGTTGATATTTCTGCTTGTTCTTTTGTTGGTTGAGGTTCATTTAAATCTATTATTGTCAATCCACTTTTTACAAAAACTTTAACATAATCTTCAAGGGTCCTATGTCTCCATATAACCGAAGTCTTACCATTGTTCAAAGGGGCTTCCCATTGAGTTGGAGAAAAGTAATTTTTCACTACTACTTGTCGGTTAATTCCCTCTCCTTGTCGCCCTATTCCTTCATTGTAATTTCCGTTAAAGCATGGATGAAGGACACTTGCAAATAATTTTCCTGATGGTTTAAGTACTCGCACAACCTCTCTAATAGTCCCTTCAAAATCTTCGCAGTCCATCAACATCATAGAGCAAAGTACAATATCAAAAGTACAATCATCTATACCATATAAATCATTACTATTGCGAATAAAATGTTGTATTGACAACCCATTAGCTTTTGCTTGTTCTATTGAATAACTAATACTAGCTTCGGAGCAATCTATAGCTACTACATCTGCATTTCTTTTAGCTAATTCACGTGAGTATCCACCTTCACCACAGCCAAGATCTAATACTTTCTTACCTCTAACATCACTTAATCGTTCCAGCATATATGGCATAATAAAGTGAATTCTACTTTCGCCTGTTTGCGCTAATTCAAACCACTCTTGTCCAAGTTTACTCCAACATATTGTTGAACTGTCCTGTTTCATTTATATATCTCTCCTCATGGGTAGTAAAATATAAACAATCTTGCAATTACATTATTTGCTATATTTACATATCATAATACACTTGGTATATTGTGTCAATTATAGTTATTTATTATTAATTACAGCTCATTATACCTGGTATTAAAATAATATCTGCCTTTTTTATTTCTGTTTCAACAAATATAAAATTACAAATACAATCAAAAGGGTAACTCAATAACTTTTCCTCCCAAGGTCTTTATAAATGTAAATTAACATATGACAACAACACAGTCCTGCTCATATTGATATGACACGGCACACTTATGTAAGATACTTCTTAATTTCATCCGCAATTTGGTTCAACCAATTCCTATCAGATACTACTTTATAGTCTTCTCCAAATAATAATCGAAATCCATCGCCCTTGTATCTAAGAAAGCAATGTAAATGTGCATGAAATACTTCCTGGAAAGCTACCTCTCCATCAGCTAAAAAGTAATTGACTCTACCCCCTTCAATTATAAAGTTTTAAACACGTCATCTATAAATATTACGCAAGAAGTTTATAGATGATTAGGCTTATTAGATTTATTACCATATATCTAAATCTAGTGTTAAAAGACTCTTTCTTTTAGTATTTATATATCATAATGCATGTGGTATATTATGTCAATTAATGCTATATGTTTCACTCAAAATAATCTCTCGTGGGATGAGAAGGGTGCATCATCTCACTATAATAAATAATACATAACCTTATGTAATTATATGAAAAACCGTCAATCAAGGAATGTCCTCAATTGACGGTCATTTTATATTCATTTAACAGCACTATATTTTAATAGCATCACTCTGTAGACATCTTATTTTCTATCAATATCATGGAAAGTTCTTAACTAAACTAGCCATGTTCAAGACAAACTTTTTTTCTCAGCATAAATATATGTTAATAGAAATTTACCTACAGCGATATCTGATATATTACTATTCTTTCCCTCCTACTATCATCATCAAACATATCTCTACAATCAATTTCATCTAAAAACTCCAACTCTTCGACTGTCATTAAATAAGAAATATATTCATATGAAGGATAGTAGAAAAACAATAATAACTTTCTTGGTTTAAGATAATAAGACCTGATTATTCTTGCCATCACCTTTTGAAGAATTTCAACCGAAAAAGGATTAAAGAAATAAAATCTGTTCACCTCTAAGGGCACTTCATAATCTTCTGCCTTTTGTAATAAAAAGCTGACACGCTCGGATGAAATCGCTGTCTTTTGATTTTCTAGTGCGCTTGCATAAATTCTTTCATCATACTCTATACCAATGGATTTCGCCCTTATCTGGTATGAAAGGAAGAATTCCACCCGCCCCTTTCCGCAACCATAATCCAAAATCACATCCGTCTTTTTTATCAATCCGCTATTGCCCAATCGTTCCAATACAAGGTAAGGTGTTGGTTCATAGGGATAGCGGAAGCGGTCTGACCTAGAAGCATCTCTACCTGTGGTTTTTATTTTCAGTAATTTATCCCATGTACTCTCACTTTTCATCATAATAAAATTTCAAGCCCTTCTAAAATACTACTTGATCTCCTATTCTAGTGTTTCATATACTTCTACTAATGGTTAGATATAAAACTTCTTATAATCTTTTAGATAGCCCCAGTGTTCTAATTGACAGTTTTCCTGATTACCAGAAGCAAAGCATACCCATACACTGGCATTATCTAAATAAGGATGAGACTTAAATAAGTATCTATCCCCATATCTTATAGCTTCTAAGGCAAGTGGAAGCTCTCGCCTAAAAATTTCTTCACGTATGGCTGAGATTGCTGGATCAAATTGACCATCTACATAGACATATACATACAAATATATATGCTTATCCATTACCCACTGGCCTAAAACCTCATCCCTCATATCACTTATTTTATCAAAGGCATACTGCATATCTATAGTTAGAAATAGATCCGCTGTTATATCCGAATGTGTCAAGGTGTATATGCGGCCTAATATTGGCTCTGTCAATGTTACACCATTCCTTAGTTCAATAAATAATTTATCTGGATCTAGTCTATTCAATATAACTTCCCCTGCTTCACATATTTATCTTATCTTCATTATATGCTTTACAGGTTGTTAGATTATAAGGTATTCACTATTCTTTCTTTGCCCTTACTCTCCAAATGATAGTTCCTATTATACAGCCTACTAATGCTGGTATAATCCAGCCAAATCCATAATCAAATCCCGGTAGGTATATATGAGCAAAATCTATTATTTTACTAATAACCAAGCTTTCTTTCATTGTTTTCGGTAATGCATTACAGAAATCAAAAAACGCAGCAATCATTGTTAAGAAAGTAGTCCACCGATATATATCCCTTTGCTTATTTATTATTGGCGTTAACAAAGACAATATAATCAGAGTTATTGCAAGTGGATAAAGGAACATGAGTACAGGTATTGATAATTGAACAATATTAGTCAGTCCAAAGTTAGCAATAGCAAAAGAAAAGCCAGTAAATATAATTGCATATTTATTGTATGAAACCGACTTGGGAAACATTTCACTAAACATTTGAGAGCATGAGGTAATTAGGCCGATTGCTGTCTTCAAGCAAGCAACTGTAACAATGGCAGCCAACAATAACTTACCAGTAAATCCAAAGTAATGTTCACTAACCATGGACATAATGGCTCCGCCGTTATCAGCTCTGCTAACACTTCCTAAGCTAGTTGCACCCATATAAGCTAATAGCCCATATATAAGACTCATTCCAATGACACATACTAAACCTGATTTAAATGTTTCCTTCGCTTTAACCTTAGGATCTTTTACACCTAACTTTTCAATATTAAAAATAATAACAATTGCAAATGCAAGAGAAGCCAAGGCATCCATAGTATTGTACCCATCTAGTATTCCTGTAAATAATGGTCTATCAATGTAACTTCCCTGCGCTTCATAGGCACTAACTTGTCCCATTGGCTTAATTAAGGTTGCAATCAATAATATTGATAAAAGCACCACAAAAATAGGTGTGAGATATCTACCAACCCAGTCTAGGATTCTTCCAGGCCTTAGGGAGAAATATAGGGTAATGGCAAAGAATATTAATGAAAATATTAATAAGCCTATTTGTAGATACTCCTTGGCAATAAAAGGATTGAGGCCTACTTCAAAGGCAACTGTAGCAGTTCGTGGAATAGCAAACAAGGGCCCAATTGTTAAATACAACATACATGTAAATATAATGGAATATATCCTACTAACAGGTCTTGCCATATCATAAAGACTCTCACTTTGAGAAAGTGCAGATGAAATAACCCCTAACAAGGGGAGTCCTACTCCGGTTATTAGGAATCCTATGGTTGCTTTTAAGGTATTGTCTCCGGCCAACTGCCCCATATGAACAGGAAATATAAGATTACCTGCTCCAAAAAACAACCCAAATAATAAGGCACCAATTAATATGTTTGATTTGAAACCAAACCTTTCTTTCATCTCACTCATACACTAAACCCTTCTAGTTTAAACCCGTTGATTACCAATGCTATTTTACCTTATACTTAAAAGTAAAACAAGCAAATCACATATATTGCGTTTACTTATTATTTATGTCCATGACAGTTCCAATAAATACTGGTAAATTGGCCTCGAAAGCCGTTTCTTTGATTGTCAGCATAAGAAAGAGCCCGGCTGTGCAATTAGAGAAGCGCTAAATAATGGTACACTGGAAACTAAGAGATGGGAAAGTTGGTCTAAGTTACAAAAAGAAATTGTGAATTTTGAACATCGTAAGAAAATGAAGCAAAAACTTAAAGAGAAGCAAATTATAAATCAAACGCCAAACAACAGGGCTAATAGGCAGTTTGTTAAATCGACGATAAAAAATATGGATATGAGTTGATCTTAGCTTCGCTAGTTGTTATCTAATAAAATGTGCATACTCTTATGGTATGTTATGTAATATTCTGGTATTATATAATACAAGAGGTTGTATTAGTTTGAACAAGTAAAGGGGTGTTAGTAATGTATAAAGAAATAAATAAAGAGCTTGAAGTACTTCAAGAAAGAAAACTTCGATTCAACAATATCGATACAATGCTACAAAGCTTGTATAAGCAACTTTCAGAACAGGAAAGAAAACAGATTGATCTAAAGCTCAAGCTAAAGAGCGAAAATCTTGATGTTGAGAAGCTAAGTAAAATGAGTATATCTACAATTTTTTATACAATATTGGGAAGCAAGGAAAAACAGATTGAAAAAGAACGTCAAGAAGTCTTGGCTGCCCAGTTGAAACTAGATGATATCAATAGACAGATAGCTGATACTAAAGAACACATTTCCAAGCTTAAAGCTGAACGGAAGGAATATGCACACTCAGAACAAGAATATAATGAACTTTTTAAAAGTAAATATGAAATGCTTATTAGTAGTAATGGCCAAAACGCTTCAAAAATCATCGAGTTGGAGAAGCAGATTGAAGCCTATAAAGCAAATTTAAAAGAAATAGAAGAGGCAATTACGGCAGGTAATAGAGTGTTGCATAGTTTGAATAAGGTTGATAAGAGCCTTGCTAGCTCCAATAGCTGGGGGTGGTGGGATATGCTAGGTGGAGGAGGCCTCATTACAGATTTAATTAAACACGGACATATTGATGATGCAAAGGATACGGCTTCCGAGGTTCAGATCTTGCTAAACCACTTTCGCACCGAGCTTACAGATGTAAAGGTGTCGTCATCAATTACTATTAAAGTTGATGGATTTGCAAAGTTTGCAGACTTTTTCTTTGATGGCCTTATATCTGACTGGGTTGTTCAGTCAAGAATTCAAGATTCCCAGAAAAGCGTCAGCAATGTCAAAAGTGAGGTTAATAATGTATTAAGCAAATTATCAATTATGAAAAATAATGATAAATCTCAGCTTTATATTTTAGAAAAGGAGCTTGCTCAAATCATAACGAATGCTTAAAGACTAGTATAACAGTAAAACTTTACTGCTGAAAGGGTTCGATAATTTGATCCTCAATAGTATATCTTCTTTAAGGGATTTACTTGCCATCCCTTAAGATGCTATCAGGTTCAAGTGTTCTTTCCAATTCAGCAGTATTTTCCCTTTTACCGGCATTCGGTTGCCAAGCAAATGTCAATAAATCGGTTGCTTTAATTTTTATTAATTCACTTTTTTATATCAGCGACTTATTATAGTGTCAAATAAATGTGAATTAAAAATTTAAATTACAGCTTTTTTTCAAGATACATTGATTTATCTAATTCTCTTGCTTTTATATAGCCACTTTTATAATAAAGTTCACATGCTGGAGTATTATATTTAAAAACACTAAGTACCATTATTTTAATACCATGTGTGCGAGCATCATTTTCTATTGCAGTTAATACTTGTGTTCCATATCCTTTTCGTCTATGTTGCTCATAAATGAATAATTCACATATAAATCCAAACTCATTATTTCGTGGATTTATTTGATACCAGATAACACCTACATCTTCATAAAATTCATTTTGAACAACAAACAAGAAGTTGTCCTTGCTTTTTAATCCGTTTGGCAAAATTTTTTTAAATTGTGATTTGGCTTCTTCATATGGCGTTAATTCAATTCTCATGCCAGATTCTAATAGCTCATTAGCATAATTTTTTAATGACCATTCTGTGAATTTATCAAATTCATTTTGTGTCATCTTCTTTAATATAATCATAATAAGTCACCCCCACTAATAATCTACTCTTCAGTTCGCACTTGCCACCAACAGCGAACTCTCTTATTTATTTAATATAGTAACATATAATTTAAAAATAATATATATATTTTGCCATATTATGCGTATACCTGTTATCAGAGTGTATACTCTATACCCTACAGAAAAGTGCACACTTTCTATCCTAGATTAACCTGCACCTAGAGCACCTACTTTTCTGACAAACAAAAAATCTCCAAACCTATACAATATGAAGGTTTAGAGACTTCTTTAATCAAGGCGACAACCAGATTTGAACTGGTGATCAGGGTGTTGCAGACCCATGCCTTACCGCTTGGCTATGTCGCCGAATATTATAAGTAGATATTGTCCATATTATTAATCAACTCCCCGAGTAGGGCTCGAACCTACAACCCCACGGTTAACAGCCGTGTGCTCTACCATTGAGCTATCGAGGAAAACAATTGTTTATACTCAAAAAAACAGAAAGCCTGCTTTTGAATTTCTGTCTTTTGGTGTATAAAATGAACAGAAATCTATTCATTTTATTGACAAAATACTACACACGAAAATGCACATCCATAACTTTGTATCAAACCTTTTTAGGTCAAGCCCTCGACCTATTAGTAACAGTCAGCTCCATACATTACTGCACTTCCACCTCTGTCCTATCTACCTTGTCGTCTTCAAGGGGTCTTACTTGCTTAATGCAATGGGATATCTTATCTTGAGGGGGGCTTCACGCTTAGATGCCTTCAGCGTTTATCCCGTCCAAACTTGGCTACTCGGCTATGCACTTGGTAGTACAACCGATACACCAGTGGTTCGTCCAACCCGGTCCTCTCGTACTAAGGTCAGCTCCTCTCAAATATCCTGCGCCCACGCCGGATAGGGACCGAAC
>JAAYPG010000009.1 GCA_012519905.1 Clostridiales bacterium
AATAGTCTCTACCTTCCATCCAGGGATTGTAGGAATTAACATGGCTAAATTTGTTTTTCCGCATGCGCTAGGGAAAGCACCGGTAATGTACTTTACATTTCCATTAGGATCAGTAAGTTTAAGGATCAGCATATGTTCTGCCATCCAACCCTCCTCATGGGCTTGTACAGAAGCAATTCGAAGAGCAAAGCACTTCTTACCAAGTAATGCATTTCCGCCATATCCTGAACCATATGACCAGATAAGCTTTTCCTCAGGGAAATGACTTATATATTTCTTCTCAATTGGAGCACATGGCCAAGATACATCCTTCTGACCCTTTTCTAAAGGTGCACCTACAGAGTGGAGGCATTTAACAAACTCACCATCTTCTCCTAAAACTTTAAGAACTTCATCACCGATTCTTGTCATAATTCTCATGTTAACAACTACATATGGACTATCGGTTAATTCAACACCAATTTTAGAAATCGGAGATCCAATAGGACCCATTGAGAAAGGAATAACATACATGGTTCTTCCCTTCATAGAACCAGTATAGAGCTCAGTCATAGTTGCCTTAAGCTCATCCGGATCTACCCAGTTATTTGTAGGACCAGCATCCTCTTTCTTTTTAGAAGCAATAAATGTTCTGTCCTCAACACGAGCTACGTCAGATGGATCGCTACGGAACAAATAGCATCCTGGACGTTTTTCTTGATTTAAGGCTATAGCCATTCCGGCGTCAACCATTTCCTTTAATAACCTGTTATTCTCTTCTTCTGAACCATCACACCAATAAATCTCATCTGGTTGGCACATTTTTGCCATTTCATCTACCCATAATTTTAACTCTTTGTTAGTAATAACAATTCACCACTTTCTGTATATTATAGTATTAGACTTGTACACTACATTCATATTATTTTAGCTTATAGTTATTTTATGTTATCATATAATGTAGCTATACAAAGCTAATTATACATAACTTTTGTCAATAATAAAAGCTTTTAATGAAAATTTAACAAAAAAACATAAATATGGTAATAGATGAAGCTAATTATTATTGTATTATTTAGGACAATCTAGAAATTTCACCCATAAACTCAATTAACTTAAGAAGAGGCTTCCATATCTTGGGGTGATGTTCAAGCACAAAATTCCTAATCTGTCCCTCTCTCACAACGTCAGCAAGATTTAGAGCATTATCTCCTTTAGCTATTGAGCCGATAGCTGTACGTCCATATGCTAGACCTCCTGCTGCAATCTCAGATGCAAGCGCCATAGCTCCGACAGAATACATACCTAAGGCCATAGCTCCTAAGGCAAAGATACCTATTGCAGCGCCACCTAAAGCTATACCTCCCAGAGCCAGGCCTGCAATTGCTAGCAATCCTAAGCCTACACCACCAAAGCATATTCCGCCAACTGATACACCACCGATACTTACCACTCCTATAGAGATATTACCTATAGCTATTATTCCCCTTGCTACTTGAATACCATAGCCGGTCTTAACATGAACAAGTGGAATACCGAATACCTTAGTTTTACTTTTATATTCATAGAAACCATATCCATATATTCTATTAGGATAATTACCATTAGCATGATTTACATTATGTTCTCCCGTTGACATCGCCTGCCTTTTGTCCAAGGGTAGCAGCTCAATATCATCCCTAATCAAATCGTCCACAGCGACACCAAATATATCCGAAAGCATTATTAATTTATTTATCTCTGGTATTGACTGATCGGCCTCCCACTTACTAACAGATTGTCTTGATACATCAAGCATATTTGCCAATTGTTCCTGGGAATAGCCCCGCTCTCGTCGTAATTGAATTAACTTATCCCCTAATCTCATGTTTTCCATACCCTTTCTACGCATATATTTCTAAGTTATGATATCAAAATAACTAGCCAAATACAACAAACCGTCACCTTGCAATCTGTCAACCAATGGTTGCAAATGAAAAGTGGCCCTTGTAATATTAGCAAGGACCACCTTTATCTTAATTATCTATCAATTTATTCTTCTTTGTCCAGCTCATCATGTTACGAAGCTCTGCTCCGACCTTCTCCAAGGGATGCTCTGCCTCAATTCTTCTCTTTGCATTAAAGTTAGGGCAACCAATCTGATTCTCAAGGAGCCAATTTCTAGCAAAGGTACCATCTTGAATATCGGAAAGCACCTTTCTCATAGCATTCCTAGTATCCTCTGTTATAATCTTTGGACCCGTAACATAGTCGCCATACTCAGCAGTATTAGATATAGAGTATCTCATTCCTGCAAAACCACTTTCATTGACCAGATCAATTATAAGTTTCATCTCATGTATACATTCAAAATAAGCATTTGCTGGATCATAACCTGCTTCTACCAAGACCTCAAATCCTGCCTTCATAAGCTCTGTTACGCCACCGCATAATACTGCCTGCTCACCGAAAAGGTCTGTTTCTGTCTCTTCCTTAAATGTAGTCTCAAGAACTCCTGCTCTTGCTCCCCCAATTCCCAATGCATAAGCCAGAGCTAAATCATGAGCCTTACCAGTAGCATTTTGATGAACAGCTACTAAGCAAGGAACACCCTGACCTTCCAAATACTGGCTTCTTACAGTGTGTCCAGGTCCCTTAGGTGCAATCATCATAACGTCTACATCCTTGGGAGGGATAATCTGACCATAGTGTATACAAAAACCATGGGCGAACATCAAAGCGTTACCCGCTTCTAGATTAGGTTCAATTGATTCCTTATATAGCTTAGCTTGTTTCTCATCATTAATTAAAATCATGATTATATCTGCTTTTTTAGCAGCTTCTGCGGCAGTATATACCTTTAAGCCTGCTGCTTCAGCCTTTGCCCATGATTTACTTCCCTCATATAATCCGATGATTACATTAATACCCGATTCCTTTAGATTGAGCGCATGGGCATGACCTTGGCTGCCATAACCTATAACTGCTACTGTCTTTCCATCTAAAAGAGCTAAATTACAATCCTTTTGATAATAAATCTTTGCCATAACCTTTCTTCCTCCATTATTTTGATTGCTACCAGCTGCTTATTAATAATATCTGGCACCATAATCCTTCTTAATCTATAAAGTCTGCTATATCGCCGGAACCTCTAATAAGTCCAGTAATACCCGTACGTACCAACTCCTTAATGGTAAATGGTTCTAATAACTTAATAAATGCATCTATTTTGTTCTGATTTCCTGTAAGCTCAATCATAAGTGAATCAAGGGCTACATCAACTATTTTTGCTCTGAATATATCAGCTGTAGCTATTATTGCCTGACGATCCTCGCTGTCTGCACTAACCTGCACAAGAATCAATTCCCTTGTAACCGATTCATCACTTGTCAGCTCCATAATCTCGATTACATCCTCAAGCTTTTGTAACTGTTTTCTTATTTGTTCAAGAATTTGGTCATCACCATGAACCATAACGGTCATTCTAGATATAGCAGGATTCTGAGTCTCTCCAACAGTTAGACTGTCTATATTATAACCTCTTCTACTGAACAAACCAGCGACTCGGCTTAATACACCGGATGTATTCTCCACCAGTATTGACAATACCATTCGTTTCATAGCATTCTCCTTTCAATATGTATTTATATACTGCGGTTACATTGTATTACTTATAAGAAAAGCCCCGCCACCACAGTAGAACTGGATTGGGGCTAGTGCTGCTGTATAAAATAAATCTAGTTTTTATTTTAGTTGAATGATATTGTATCAGCAACACACTTGTTTGTCAAGTACAGACAGGGTATTTTTATTCATAAATACTTTGATAATATCCCTGCTTCTTGAATATTAATACACCTTTAGGCTATAAACATTAATCCGATATTTCTAATAATTCCAGACTTAAGATATCTATATCTTATAAACATAATCCTTCTTTTAAGAAAGTTCATATGATAAAGCTTTGAAAATCTTTTTATTATTTCAAACTCCTTACTACCTAATAAATTATGATATAGACTAACAAACTCATCAGCCTGTATATAAAGCTCTGATAAAGCTCTCTTCTGCTTCTTAATATTAGTAATTCTACTAATGACATATGAGATAAATCCTTGATTTCCAACTAGGTTAGAGCTGTGCTGCCTATAGTATAGGGTCGGTTCCTTTATATATCCTATCTTACCAGTTGATGCAGCAATTAGTCCCAACCAGCCGTCATGAAACCTAGCCCTTTTTGGTAGTGGAGCACTTTGTAAAACTCGCCGTATTGACTGGTTTATCATAATGGTACAACCTATTAGCTTATTCTCCATTAATAAATGGGGAAGGTCAATAAGCCCTGGATTTAGTCTACCTGAACGAAAAAAGGATTCATGAAGCATATTTAATTTATCATCCACTACGAATGCATCTGTAAATACTGCAATAGGAAGTTCCTTTCCAAATTGTAACTCCATCTGCTTTACCCTTTTTAGGGTTCTAGCTATCTTATCCATCTTCCATACATCATCCTGGTCACATAGCATAATATACTCAGATGTTGTTTTATTTATAGCATTTAGAAAATTCAAGGTTACCCCCAGATTAGTTTCATTCTGGCTTATATTTATCTTATGGGGATGCATTTCCTTATAACGTTCCAGTATCTCCATGGTTTTATCCTTTGAACCGTCATCAACTATATATAGATCAAAATCCTTATAGGTTGATTTTAATATAGAATCAAGCTGTTCCTCTAAGTATTTCTCACCATTATAGGTTGTCATAACGATAGATACCTTATCCATACTACATTCTCCTATTACCAATCTTTAGCTAACTCCATGCTTCCAATAACCTTTATTCATAGAACAACGTATAACAAAGTCCTTAGGAAGCTTATTATAGTTTACTCCTAATTTATACCCAAGATATTTAAATCCAGAGCTTAAGATTAAATCTGGTATCAAAAGATACTCCTTATGGTCGACTAAATATTGCAGTGTACATTTGACAAGGCGAATTCCTTCAGCTTCAGACTTTACGCCCAGAAATACCTTGGCATATTGTCTATGGGATACTCCTAAATCAAAATTTCTAGAAAACTGCTGCAAATATGAGTATACATGAGAATGTATTACTTTTGCATCGGCCTGGTATGCAATCTTATAGCCGGCATGAATCATGGCATGGGCCATAATCATATCCTCGTTAAATATTGTTTTTTCAACAAATCCTCCAAGCTTCTCATATATATCTCTTCTATAAGTGGCACATACATTTGAGCAGAAATACGTTTTAATACCAAGAGCCTCAATATCTTTAACAGATTTCACCCTACTTTCATTCGGATAATTAAAATTCCTAGTATAGTGCTCTATGATATCAGCCTTGGAATTAGCTAATTGCCTGGCATAGCTGGCCGATACCTGCGGATCCTGATAGGGCTTAATGAGGTTCTCTATCAGAAATTCATCCTTGGGTACAGCATCCTGTGTCATATACATAAGTATATCAGCATTTGATAAACCAGCCCCATATCTACGAGTACCACCATGATCATAATTGGCTTTATCAATATAAGATACCTGTATATCGATATCATAATTATCTGGTATTCTGAACTCTTCTTTTCTATTAATATCAGTGACAGTCTGAAGAATTATTATTTTCTTAGGCCTGATGGTCTGCTTTTCAATTCTCATAAGTAGCTGATTTAGCTTATTATCCGGATGATATACGGGAATAATAAGATCAAGATGAAGATTTTTTATTTGGTCTAAAGTCATAGTAAAACTCCTCTCGCAAATTACTTACCCCAAACATCATCTATTATATCTCAATGTTCTTCTTTCATTACTGTCTAACTTCACTATCTATAAGCTTTCTTACCACTTCCACAGCGGCCCCTGCATCAGGTGCATACCCATCTGCTTCAATTTCTTTTGCATAATGCTCGGTTATAACAGCACCACCTATTATGACCTTAGTAGGAAGTCCAGCTTCCTTAACCATCTCTATGACCTTCTTCATTTCTACCATAGTCGTGGTCATCAAAGCAGACAGGGCAATTATATCAGCAGATTCAGCCTTGGCTTTTTTAATTATAGTCTCTGTTGCTACATCCTTTCCAAGATCAATAACACGATATCCATAATTTTTAAGCATTAAAGCCACTAAGTTCTTTCCTATATCATGAATATCTCCCGAAACTGTAGCTATTATAACAGTACCCTGGTTTTTTGTGCTATTTTGCTTGTCAGCTAGTAAGGGCTCAAGATAATCAATAGCAAGTTTCATTGTCTCAGCTCCTGATATTAGTTGTGGAAGAAAGTATCTTTGGCTGTCAAAGAGTCTGCCAACCTCGTTTATTGCAGGTATCAACATTGTATCGATAATTTGACTTGGCGATATATCCGCAGCCAGCTCCTGCTTGACCAGATTCAGAATTTCCTTCTTATTGCCCTTAAGTACAGCTTCATATACAGCATGATTTTCTGATTTAACCTTGTCCTTGGCCTGATCCTTTTCTTGCGATTTAATCTCTACTATATTCTCTATATATTTCTCTGCTGCCCCTTCCTTTGCTAGTAGCAAATCGGATGCCAAAGCAGTATTCATAAGTAGGTCCTGAGAAGGATTAGCTATAGCCATTGTAAGACCCGCCTGTATGGCAAATGCCAAAAAGCTGCTATTTATATATTCCCTCCCGGGTAGTCCAAATGATATATTAGACAAGCCGATTATAGTTCCTACACCCAGCTCATCTTTACAATATTTAATAGTCTCTATAGTCTCTATGGCCGCCCTAGAATTGGCCCCTACAGTAGTGACCAGTCCATCAACTATAATATCTTCTTTTGTAAGACCTATTTCTAATGCCCTGTTTATTATCTCATTAATTATCTCTGTTTTTTCTTCCGAATTCTTTGGTAAGCCGGTATCTGACAAAGGAAGAAGTATGAACATGGCCCCGTATTTCTTAGCTAGGGGCAGGAGTCTATCAATCTTCTCCTTCTCTAAGGATATTGAATTTATTAAGACACGGCCAGGATATACTCTCAAAGCCGCTTCCATTACATCGGGATTACTAGTATCTATAACAAGAGGTACATCGGTTGTGCGCATAGCCTCCTCCAATGCCCTTAGCATTGCTTCCTTCTCATCAACTCCACTCATCCCTACATTTATATCAAGGAAATCTGCCCCCTGCTCTACCTGCTCTCTGGCCATAATTGATATAGGTGTATAATTTCCTTCCCTAAGGCTTGCCTGAAATGCCTTCTTACCTGTGGGATTAATCCGCTCACCGACCACCATAAAATTGCCATCTATACTGATAGGTCTTGTAATTCTCTCAGTTGTAAGAGCTCTACAATGACTAGCTTTAATCCTTGATGGGTTTTGTCCCTTAACCGCCTCTGACAATAGCCTTATATGCTCAGGCGTAGTACCACAGCAGCCACCCACTATAGTTGCTCCTTCAGATACAAGCTTTGTCATCTCCTCTGCGAATTTCTCAGCACCCATAGGATATATGGTTTGCCCATCCTCCAGATAGGGAATTCCGGCATTTGGCTTAGCTAATATTGGGACATGCGCCACCTTCTTCATCTGTTTGATAATATCATGCATTTTATCTGGACCAGTTGAGCAATTTACCCCTACGGCATCTGCCCCCATTGCCTGTAACACCGTTATTGCTGTCAAAGGATCTGTTCCGTAAAGTGTACGATTATTCTTCTGATAGGTTAAGGAAACCATCACAGGAAGATCGCATAACTCATGAACCGCCAATAAGGCCGCCCTGCATTCCTGTAAGCTCATCATGGTTTCTATTACAAATAGATCTACCCCTTCAAGAAGTATGTATTCTATCTGCTCTTTATATATATTTACTAGTTCCTCAAAGGACATAGTTCCATTAGGAGCTACCATTTTTCCCGTCATAGTCATATCAGCCGCTATATATATCTTACGTTTATTATTGCTTTGCTCTCTATATAGTTCTAGAGCTTTCTTACTTATCCTTACTAACTGTCTGTTATAATCGGATATATTATCCTCCAGACCATATTCACTTAGCTTAATTCTGTTAGCTGCGAATGTTGGAGTATATAAAATATCTGTTCCAGCTTCTAAATATTGCTTTTTTAGGTTTATAACAACGTCTTCATTACTTGTCATCCATTGCTCAGGACAAACACCTACCGGCATTCCTCTCTTTTGAAGATTACTTCCAGTTGCTCCATCAAGAATGACTATCTTAGATTCAATAAACTCTCTAAATTCACTTTTTCTCATAAAGACCCTCCAGCTTGTATTTGGATATCACATATAATCTATTCAAATAAAAGAAGGTAGCACCTATCAAAATCAAAGAATAAATGTAATACAAAACGCCTCTGCCATAGAAGAATATAATTCCTGAAAGAATTCCCTTACTTATCATCGCTAGAATCCAACCAAATAGAAGCTCATTGACATTCCATTTAGTCTGCATGCTTTGCAGTATATTAACAATACCTCTAATTACAAATAGCTCTGTAGAAATCTCCATAATTACCATAAGAAAATGATAGCCCATTTCCTTTAAATATAATTCACGACCTACAAAATTATATGGAAGCCTCATTATGCTAATATATAAAAAGATTGCCACCGGAATAAGTACCATTCCAATAATAAAGCTCTTATCTCGCTTAACTAAAAATAAAGCTCCCAAAAAAAGCAGCACATAACCTATGATATCAGATACAATGTCTATATTTGGACTCGTTCCTATTATATTGCTAATTATACTTTCTTGAAGCATTACCCCTAAACCATCTATTGTCTCCATTGGTGGAAAAGCATCCCCCATGGGAATTTGTATATCTAATGCTAAAAATATTATTCCTATTGCAATTAATATAAAACCCTTCTTCATTACTTAACCTCCTATGTAGTTCCGCTGCTGCCAGCCTATAATATTGAATATGACAATTATAGCTTATAACAAAAGCTTAAACAAGCAGAAAATGGATATATGATTACATATATAGATGGAATAAGGACCTAAAAAAAAACGAATACTGATTATATAGTTAAGGTGCCAAAGTACGTCACCTAAGTACCGACGGTCTCAGAGTACTTGCTTGTGGTCCTTGTTAAACCTGCACAAGAAACAAAGGTTTTTGTGAGTTTCGCAATTGCCTAGATCACATAGTTAAATGAAAGGGGCTTATAATATGATGAATATAAATGGACGTATTGATATGGGAAGTCAATACAGTTCTGGGCTTGTATATACTGGTCTCTCAGATTCCTACACTATGAGAAATGCGGCATTTGAGCAATGCCTTGATGGTCTTGATGATGAAACCATAAAAGAAGTGCGAAAGCATATGGATGATTTTCGCACCGTAGAAGAGATGGAAATGTTTATTAAACAAAAAACTAAAGGAAGGAATTATTCCTAATTAACAAGGTGCTGTAGCAGAAATGTAAGAGGGGGTGTATATGTTCCAATCATGCACATTTAGGAGAACGGTTTGCTATGATTTGTATTATCGAAAGCGGACTTTAGTCCGATTAAGATTTACAAATCATAGCAAACTGTACTACTAATCAGTGTGTGATGGAATATATACACTCCCTTAATTACTTCTGCTACAGCACCTTATTATTTGGAATTTTATATAATTGAATTATTGCTCTTAAGAAGTTGATTCACATTATCTACTGATAATGGCTTACTAAGTAGATATCCTTGGCCGTTTTCACAGGCATAATCTACTAGTTTATGTATTTGCTCCTTAGTTTCAATCCCCTCTGCTATGACCTCATATTTCAAATCATTTGCAAGCTTTAGGATATTTTTAACCAATAGTCTGTCAACACTTTCCTCGGTTATGGAGTCAATAAAACTTTTATCAAGCTTTATTATATCAATAGGAAATTTCTTAAGATAATTCAAGGAAGAATAGCCTGTTCCAAAATCATCAAGCGCAATCCGTATTCCTCTATTCTTAAGAATATTCAAACGTTGAATTACATCCTCCATATCTAAAATATCAGCAGTTTCTGTAATCTCTATAATAATTTTAGAATAATCAACCTTATAATTAGAAAGTATCGCTTCCCATTCAGCAAAATTAATTGCACTTGTTAGGGTCTTTGTAGATAGATTAATAGATATATTAATGTCGGAGAAACCTTGCTGTTCCCACAGCAACCTCTGCTCTAAAACCTTACTTATAACCCATCTCTCTAAACGGTATATCTGCCCTGTTTTCTCAGCAATAGGAATAAACTCACTAGGTGATATAAAACCTTCGGAGGGATGCTCCCAACGGAGCAAGGCTTCCATACCTATAAGTTCCTTATCACTAAGCCTATATTGTGGTTGATATACAAGGTAGAACTGATTTTGGTCAATACCCTCTTGTAGATAATTGGCCATATCTCCAAAACGGCTATTCTCCTCCAGCAAATCATCCTTATAAAATAATATCCTATCTCTACCCTCTCTTTTAGAGGCATACATTGCAATATCGGCATTCTTTAATAATTCCGATGAGCTATCACCATGCTCAGGATATATAACTATACCTACACTGATTGATATATAGAACAATCTGTTATTATAAGACCAAATCCTATTGGTATGCTCCAGTAGGTATTCTATCTTCTCCATAATATCTTCTCTGGAGGCTTCCCGATATAATATGGCAAATTCATCTCCACCTAGCCTAGCAACAAAGGCGCTTTTATCTACATACTCAAGTAATGTATTTGCAAAGTATTTTAAAAATACATCCCCTGCTTGGTGGCCAATGGAGTCATTTATATTCTTAAAATTATCAATATCCATATAGGCAATAGCAAAATTAGAATCGCCATCACTAATATGCCTATTAATCTCATGTTCAAACATAAATCTATTAGGTAGCTTAGTCAGAAAATCATAGTAAGCCATATGTTTGATTTTATCTTCGTATTTTTTTCGTTCCTCTATATCTGTTCCGATGGACACATATATATTGCCCTCATCATTATACTGAGATATAAGTACCTTACTACTCCAAAGAATATCAATTCTTCTGCCATCCTTAGTAACTATAGCTCCATCATAATTTAATGCTTCCTTTTTCCTCTTATTAATCTCAGAAAAAACATTTGTAACCATGTGAAGTCTATCATCTGGAACTAGAACTACCCAGCCAGGTCCTTTGATTAGCTCCTCCTGAGTATATCCTGAGATTTTTTCTCCAAATGGATTAATTGATAGTATCTTTCCCATATCATTCCACGTAATAATTATAGAAGGGGCTTCTGCTATAATGTTCTCATTCAATAACTTCTGATATGTTAGTTCACTTTCAAGTGTAAGTAACTCTTGATTTGTAATCTTAAGATCATTATGATTCTTTGCACTTTTTCCATATTCCTCATGCCATAATTTCATACGACGTCTTAAAAGCCCATAAACCATTACAGTTGTTATAAGGATGTAAAATACGCCTTTGACTGTTTGAAGATTTTTATAATCTTCCATATTTGGTAGCATAAATTCAAGAATCGAATCAGATAATAGTATCCATAGGCTACCAAATATTGCATATGTTATTGAAATCTTATATGCGTCATAAAGATAGGGCATATTTTTCTCATCAATTCTTTTGTACTTCATGTCTACCTTATCCTTTAATATATACTCACCTATATATGATGTACTTCCTTGTACAATCTGGTAGAGTATTTAATTTAATATATATCAGCTGCCTAACAATAAGAAAGTTATATTTATTATAGATTGAATGCTAATATATGTCAAATAATATTATTAGCAGACAAATATCGACTTCCCTCTTACCATCTTACCTGCCATCGCTCCTTATAATCACCATTTGCCTCTTCATTTGGCTTTTTATTTATAGTGTTGATATTCTTTTCCTTTGATTGCATCTCCTTTAACATCTGGTTAAATAGCTCATCATCCATGGGAAAATCTATCCAACTATCCAACCAGTCAGACATGTAGGCAGCGTTACTTATGGTTAGGCCATATACACCCTCATAGCCAGCAGCCAATAACTCTTCATCATAAAGTATTGCATTAGTAAAGTTCTGCAATATTCCAATATGTCCAGTCTCAGGTTCCTGCTGAAGGAATTCTTCATACTCCAGCCCAATATTAGGAAAGACCTCATTTGTCTTGTGACAAATCTCTCTTTCATCTGTATCAAGCCTATATACCCTTAATACACCCTCTTCAATTACCGCCTTGCCCAGAGTCCCTGAATATTCCAGCCTGTTTGTTCCTGGATATTCACCTGTAGATGTAATAAATACCGCTGATGCACCGTTGGCATATTCTGCATATATGGTCACATCATCCTCTACATTAATCTTATGATAATGCCCGTATTTACAAAAGGAGCGTATCTTGCTAGGCATACCGGTAATCCATTGCCATATATCAAGGTTATGAGGGCATTGATTTAGTAGCACTCCCCCGCCTTCTCCGTTCCAACTAGCTCTCCAATCGCCGGAATCATAATAGGCTTGAGTTCTATACCAGTTGTTGACTATCCAGATAAAGCGTTTCATTTCACCCAATTCGCCAGCCGCTACCATCTTTTTTAGCTGGGCGAACAGGGGGTTTGTCCTCTGATTATACATAATAGCAAATACCTTATTAGATTTACTGGCCGCCTCATTCATCCTTCTGACCTGCAGGACATTGGTCCCAGCCGGCTTTTCTGTTAATACATGTAGATTTGCAGCAAAACTATCTACGGCAATAATTGGATGAAGATTATGAGGTGTAGCTATTAATACGGCATCTACGATACCGCTTTTTATTAACAAATGATAATCTGAATAGATGGACACCTTGTCACCAAAGATCTGTCTTGCCCATTGTAATCTGCCGTCATCAATATCACATACAGCAGTGAGCACAAGCTTATCAACCTTACCTTGAAATATATTATAGGCATGAGCGCTTCCCATATTTCCTATTCCAATTATTCCTATACGTACTATGTTCATTGCAAACTCCTTATAAAGTGATAATATGGTCAGGGGCTGTTTCAGAATAACGCCGGGAGGTTAGCTTGAAACAGCCCCATTTGATTTATTAGTTTATATATAAGTTGTATCGGCTAAGTAGACTATTTATTATAGCTATATCAAAAAACTAATAGTAATTATGAATAGTTACCCAGTGTTATATCGTCAGGTGGAAGGTTCTCTATTGCGGTACCCTTCTCATAAAATCTAAGAGCATTCTTAATAAGGCCCTCAAATGTATAAAAATCATCTTCCTTAGTTAAGGGTAGCTTAACAATCTCCTTCTTACAGCCTGCCTTGTATATAGCTGTAATTAGTTCAATTGTCTTTCTGCCATCCAGTCCTGTAATAAGTAGTCTTGTATTATTTTCAAGTGCCTTAAGAACATCCTCTATCTGGCCTGCATGACCCTCATGTAAAAGGTCGGGAGTGTTGTTATAGAAACTCTCTATCTTATCAATCAGCTCCTTGTTGCCGCCTTCTATTGGGAAGCCATTTGCCCTTGATATTTCTGCCTTAACATCCCATGGAGCAGCTATCTTGGCATCTGCACATTGTAGCTCTATACCCTGTTCCTCTCCATGATGTACTACTGAGCTAGTAACCTGTGCCAAGCTACCATCCTTATAGCGAAGAACAGCTATAGATAAATCCTCAACCTCAGAGTTGTCATGCATCACATTAGTAAGCATAGCAGTCACCTCTTCAGGAAGACCCCCTTGTATCCAGTTAACCATATCTATATGATGTACAGCATGATTAAGTGTGGGACCACCGCCCTCCTTCTCCCATAAACCACGCCACCATAAATCATAATAGCTATGTCCACGCCACCAATAGGAATTCACATGAGCACAACGGATTTTACCTGCAAGACCGCTATCTGCTGTCTTCTTTAATTTGTATATAGAATTTCTGAAACGATTCTGGGCAATAACTGACATTACAACATTATTGCTCTTTTCAGCCTCCAACATTGCATCACATTCGGAAAGGCAAGTGGCCATAGGCTTTTCCACAACAACATGCTTTCCAGCATTCATGGAGTTAATAGCTATCTCAGCATGAACGTAAGGAGGCGTACATATATGTACAAGATCAATCCTTATATCTGAGGCTAACATTTGCTCATGATCATTAAATATTGCACAGTCTAAATTATATTTATTATTTAAGGCTTCTGCCTTTTCAGGATAGATATCACAAAGAGCTACAATTTTACATCTATCAGGAAATTTTAGTAAACCATCTATATGGGCTGGGGCAATACCTCCTGTTCCCACTATCGCTACATTCAACATATGCTACACCCTTTCTGTTAATTTAGTGGCCTGCATTTGCGCCTTTACGCTAAGTTCAGCAGCCTTAAAAGCATGCTCCTGTGTCATAGCATTTTCAGTACGGTTAATGCAATCAAGTATAAGCTGTCCAAAGAAAGGATAACCAACTTTACCGCTAACCTCAAAATGCTTTTCAACCTGTCCATTTACTAGGTAGACATGGTTAGAGGAACCGTCATGCATACCAATATTTATATATTTACGAAGTTCAATATAGCCTTCAGTACCAAGGATAAAGGTTCTTCCGTCACCCCATGTGCCAAGTCCGTCCGGCGTAAACCAATCAACTCTAAAGTACTGTGTTGCCCCATTATCTCCTACAAGTAGTGCATCTCCAAAATCATCCAGCTCCGGATACTGAGGATTATTATAATTGGCTATCTGGCTTTTTACAACAGTAGCATCCTTGGCACCCGTATAGAAGAGAAACTGCTCAATCTGATGACTACCTATATCACATAGGATACCTCCGTAGAACTCCTTGATAAAGAACCAATCTGGCCTACTTGCTGCATTGAGTCTGTGGGGTCCCATACCAATTACTTGAATAACCCTGCCTATGGCCCCCTCCTCTATTAGTTGTCCTGCAAATACTGCCGCTTCTACATGGATGCGTTCACTATAATATACCATGTACTTTCTGCCTGTTTTTTCAACCATATCCTTAGCATCCTGAAGCTGAGATAGTGTTGTCAGTGGTGCCTTATCAGTAAAATAATCCTTACCTGCTGCCATAACACGCAGGCCTAGTTCACAACGTCTACTCGTAACAGCAGCTGAACACACTAGCTTAACCTCAGGATCATTTAATATCTCCTCTTCGCTTGAGGCTATCATAACACCAGGATATGTCGATGCAAACTTTTCGGCCCTATCACTATTAGCATCATATACCCATTTTAACTTTGCTCCTGCCTCTATTAAACCATTACACATGCCATAGATATGACCATGGTCCAAAGCTATGGCCGCAATACAAAATTCTCCCTCCTTAACAACAGGGCTGGGCTTACCTTTTGGTGCATAATTCATACCGTCCGCTTTATTCATAGGTCTATACTCCTTTATTATTATTTTATATCTACTGCCTATTATGGTTTCAAATTTAAGTAATTGATATATTCACTTACTAATATAATACTAAATAATGTATATTACTAGGCGAATACTTACTTGTTTTTTGCACATATTGACTTCCCATGACACTAAAACAGGTTCATGAACTTATAAGTTAAGGCTACCCCTATAAAGTATCAGGAGTAGCCCTTCTATTAGATCACTTGTATGAAATTATTAATAGTTAAATTTATTAATTTCTAGCTGTAAATCTGAAGCTAACTTAGCCAAAGACTCACTGGCGCTTGCTATTTCTGTAATAGAATTTGTTTGCATTTCTATAGAAGCCGACGCTTCCTCTGTAGCGGCAGCATTTTCTTCAGAAATGGCAGATAGATTCTCAATTGTTTCTATCATCTCTTCCTTTTTGATAGTCATGTTATTGCCAGAGCTATTCAGTTCTTCTATAATAACTTTTATTTTTTCTATGGCTTCCCGAATACCATTAAACTTCTCAACTGTGTTCTCAACACTTACAGTCTGGGATTCCATGATTTTTTCAACCTCATCAAACACCTTGACACTAGCCCCTGTGTTGTTGGTAAGCTCCACAATAATATGGGATATTTCATCAGCAAAGTTATTTGATTGTTCTGCCAACTTCCTTATTTCTTCTGCAACAACGGCAAAGCCTCTTCCTGACTCACCTGCTCTTGAGGCTTCGATAGATGCATTGAGTGCCAGTAGATTTGTCTGTTTAGCAATATTTTTTATCATATCACTTGCCACTCTTATACTAGCTGCACTCTTATCAGTTTCAACAACCATATCATATATTTTTCTAGATGCACTACCGGACTCATCATTCCTCTTATTCAGGTCCCAAACAGCCTCAAGTCCATTATCAGATAAGCCATTTACTGTATTTAGGGATGAATTAAGTACACCTAAAAGATTTTGATTGTCAGCTATAAGCTCGCCCAGAGTATTAGTGGCTATGGCACCATGTTCGGTTTGTTTTGCTTGATCTGTAGCCCCTTTAGCGATTTCCTCTAAAGTCCTAGAAACTTCATTGGCAGAGGTCACTGTTTGCTCTGTAATTGAAGTCAGCTCTTCTGAAGATGAGGCAATATGCTCAGCATTCATAGCCACAACCTGAATTAACTGTAAAATATTATCTTTCATGGTGCAAAGAGCTCTAGCAATAGATCCTATTTCATCTGAACGGAGAATAATCTTTTTATTATTCTCGTTTAAGTCTTCAGTCAAGTCATAACGGGATATTGCTACTAATGCATTTTCAAGTGTACGGATGGGTCTCGCAAGCAATACTCCATTTCCTGCACCAGCTACCACACCCAACACTAACATTATTATTATCAATAATAAAATAAACTGGGTGAGTTTATTGACATCCCTCAATACATCCTCTTCATAATTAGCGATTCCCAATACCCAAGAGGTACCCGGTATCGGTGCCATTGTAGCTATCCTTTTCTCACCTTCATGATCATAGCTTATAGACCCTGTATTACCAACCCCTAGATCCTTCAACTTGATAGCAAAGTCCTTAAATGGTCCGTCTGTATCAATATCTGCAAATGCATTTACCTGATTTATTATGTTGTCTCTATTAGGATGAGCATAAAAAGTAGAGTCAGCTCCTAAAATAAAGGCATAGCCTCTTTCACCTGATCCCATGTTATCAGTAATTTCATTTAATGTGGTTCCGTCTCTTCGTCCTATTAAGGCACCTACTACGGATCCATCCTTGTAGATAGGCGCTGCATACATTATTACCGGCGAATTGGTAACCTTGCTTATGATAACATCAGAAACATTAGCTTCTCCTTCCAAGGCCTTTTTAATATAGTCTCTGTCGGATAAATCTGCTGTCTCTTCTGTAAGCGCATACTGGACTATCCCCTCCATAGATACAACTGCTATATCCAAATATTCCAGACGTTCAGCCGCACTAACTAAAGACCTTTGTTGAAGTTTCCACTTCATAGTAAGGACATTCTCACTACTAGCCACTTCACTTAATGTAGCAAGTCGCAAATTGACCATTGCTTCAACTTGGCTTGCTCCACTTTTAGCCAAACTCTCTAAACTCTCTTCTTCTGCTCTAAGCAACATATTAGAGCTGTATCTAGATGCTACCAACCCCATAACTAGTGTAACAAATATAACTATGGCCCCCACAGAAAGCCCAATTCGTAATGATAAATTCAACTTAACCTTAGATAGTTTTTCTTTCATGCCCTAGTCCCCTCTTTAGTAAATAAAAAAACCACCTCAATATATTCAATCCATTGAGGTGGTTTTGATTAATCTGTATTATCAAGTACATCACAACGTACTTGTATGGTTTTCCCACATATAATATTACTTCAATGAATTATTAGAATCGATTAGCCTCAGCCGCCTGCTGGATACTAACTGCTACAGCTACTGTGGCTCCAACCATAGGATTGTTACCCATTCCGATAAGTCCCATCATTTCAACGTGTGCAGGAACAGAAGAGGATCCTGCAAACTGTGCATCGGAGTGCATTCTTCCCATAGTATCTGTCATACCATATGAAGCAGGTCCTGCTGCCATGTTGTCAGGATGAAGAGTTCTTCCTGTACCGCCACCGGATGCAACAGAGAAGTACTTCTTACCCTGCTCTATGCATTCTTTCTTATATGTACCTGCTACAGGATGTTGGAATCTTGTTGGGTTAGTGGAGTTACCAGTGATGGATACATCCACATGCTCCTTATGCATGATAGCTACGCCTTCAGTAACATCATTGGCTCCATAGCAGTTTACTGCTGCTCTGT
Source organism: Clostridiales bacterium (assembly GCA_012519905.1). GTDB lineage: Bacteria > Bacillota > Clostridia > Lachnospirales > Lachnospiraceae > Mobilitalea. The sequence continues at coordinate 18,225 of JAAYPG010000009.1, forward strand.
CACCCTTACTGTAGGATTTGCGCATAACTTCTTTAACTTGGCCTGTATGATAATCCATTTCGGTCTCAACATATGTAAATCCATTGATACGGGATATAATCTGAGCTGCATCCTTACCTAGTCCGTTAAGGATTACTCTAAGAGGTTTCTTTCTTACCTTGTTAGCAGACTGTGCGATACCAATTGCACCTTCAGCTGCTGCAAAGGATTCATGTCCTGCTAAGAATGCGAAGCACTCGGTAGTTTCTTCAAGTAGCATTTTACCAAGGTTACCATGGCCTAAGCCAACCTTTCTTTGATCAGCTACAGAACCTGGAATACAGAATGCCTGTAAACCTTCACCGATAGCTGCAGCAGCATCAGCTGCTCTTCTAGCATCTTTTTTGATTGCGATAGCAGCACCTACTATGTAAGCCCAGCATGCATTTTCAAAACAAATAGGCTGTATGCCCTTAACCATATTATATACATCAAGTCCGGCATCCTTTGTAATCTTTTCAGCCTCTTCAATGGATGAAATGCCGTAACTATTTAACACAGCATTTATAGTATCTATTCTTCTTTCATATGATTCAAATAACATTGTATGTATCCTCCTTATATTATTCGCTTCTTGGATCAATGATTCTTGCAGCATCTTCTACACGGCCATATTGACCCTTAGCTTTTTCATATGCTGTATTTGGATCATCACCTTTTTTGATGAAGTCCATCATTATCCCAAGGCTTACGAACTGATACCCGATAATCTCGTCATCTTCATCGAGAGCTATACCTGTAACATATCCCTCTGCCATTTCAAGATAACGGGGACCCTTAGCTAGAGTTCCATACATGGTACCAATCTGGCTACGAAGACCTTTACCCAAATCCTCAAGGCCTGCACCAATAGGAAGACCACCCTCTGAGAATGCACTTTGAGTACGGCCATAAACTATCTGTAAGAAAAGCTCTCTCATTGCTGTATTTATAGCATCACATACCAGATCAGTATTTAAAGCCTCCAGGATGGTTTTGCCGGGCAGTATTTCAGAAGCCATAGCTGCAGAGTGGGTCATACCGGAACATCCAATG
>JAAYPG010000010.1 GCA_012519905.1 Clostridiales bacterium
GCTGCATCTGCCTCAGCCTTTTTAGCATCAGTAGTGATTTTCAACTCTGCTTTTCTAATCTCTAGCTCGTTATTTCTTTGCTCTATTTCAGTTTCAGAAAGAATTCTGGCATCATTAGCTTGTTTATCTGCTTCTGCTTTTGCTATGGCAACATCTCTATCTGCTTGTGCTTTTGCAATGGCCGCATTTCTCTTAATTAAAGATGTGTTATCAGCACCCAGGTCTTTGATTAATCCATTTTCATCTGTTACATTTTGAATATTACATGACAGTATCTCTATGCCAAGCTTCTCCATGTCTTTAGATGCTTTTAACATTACCTGGTCTGAAAATGAATCCCTATCTGTGTTAATTTCTTTTAGTGACAAGGTACCAATAATTTCTCTCATGTTACCCTGCAATGAATCCTGTAAATCCATAGTAATTTCGTTGGCTGACTTGTTCAAAAAGTTCTTAGCTGCAAGTTTAATTCCGTTCTCTGTAGTATGTATTCTTACCTTTGCAACTGCATCAACATTTACGTTAATGAAATCATTAGTCGGTACACTTAGCTCAGTCTTAATATCTACCGTCATCTGCCCTAAATATAATTTGTCTAGCCTTTCTAGAAATGGTATTCTTACACCTGCTCTACCAACTAAAATCTTTCCTTCCTTCTTAAGTCCAGAAATAATAAAGGCTTGGTCTGGTGGTGCCTTTACATAACCTATTAATATTATGAATAATATTAATCCTAGAATAGCACCTATAACCGGTAATGCCATTACTACATATTCCATCGTATCTTCCTCCTGTTTGTATTTTATTTTTATTTTGTTATATATACATATATATCAAGTCCGAATGAGCTTTATGTCGAATTATTTATATTTTATCAATTGCGTATATAAATAGCAATAATTATCAGGTTTTATAATCTTTTTCTAATCCTATCCTTAATATAGTAATATTTAATTAATGAGAATATCATATTTACAGTAAAATGAGCTGTTATTTCAATAAGTAAAGAATATTAGTATTAGATTTAATTTGACCTGAGCATGTACTTATATTATTATTTATATAGATGTTTACATAATATGGAACACCTAAAAAAGAGTATTGCCGTATAATTTATTAAGATAATATAGGAGATATGTAGATATGAACTTGTACCATTATTATGATAAAAATATTGGACCATTTATGAATATATCGGATTTATCAACTCATGAAGCAAAGCGGATATTAAAAGAAATCAAGCTCAACAAGCCTAATGTTCAAAGTGCAAAAAGACATGATACATATGTAGAAGATAGACTTTATTACGAAAGCATAATAAGAGATTTATTTATAAAAAAGGGTGGAAAGATTACAAGGCAGGCTCCTCACTATATGGTTATAGAGCACAGCCCTTGGTTAAGTACATGGTTTGAAGATTGTGCATTTATTAAGATTCCAATAGAAGAATTTGATATCAATACCTTATCATTTACATATGGTGATTCACATCCAACCTTTAGTCCTCGTTTGAATGATGGAAAGGAATATAGGAAGAAATTATATAATTATGATGAAATACTCAAGGTAATTGATAAATATGGGTTACCTCAGGATTGGAATGATGACGGAAGATTTGGCCCTGAACGATATATTGAAGTACATGTATGGAGTGATGAAGTGATATCTCGCTATAAGAAAGCACATTTATAATCCAATATAATATATTGAAGTATAGTTTTGTTTTGGAGGAACTTTTATTGGGTTTCTATATAAATGTAGAATCAAATGTAAATGTTTTTGTGGAATATCTTAATCCCGACAGTAAGGATGTAGTATTATTTCTACATGGATGGCCAGCTAGTCACAGATTATTTGAATACCAACTTAATGAATTGGGAGGAAATAAAGGGATTGGATGTGTGGCTCCGGATCAGCGAGGATTCGGTATCTCGGATAAGCCTGCGTCAGGTTACGACTATGATACATTAGCTGATGATATACGATGTATAATAGAACGGTTGGGATTAAAGAATATCACATTGGTTGGACATTCCACAGGAGGAGCTATTGCCATACGGTATATGGCAAGGCATCAAGGTTATGGGGTATCAAAGTTGGTATTATGTGCGGCTGCAGCACCAAGCCTAATTAAACGTCCGAATTTCCCATATGGACAGCCAGAGAAGGTAGTAAGAGATATAATAGAAGGAACCTATAAGGATCGTCCCAAGATGCTAAAAGGCTTTGGTGATATATTCTTTTATCAGTATATAAGTGAAGCATTTTCAGATTGGTTTTTTCAAATGGGCTTGGAGGCGGCTGGATGGGCTACTGCTAAGGTGGCCATGACATGGATTAAAGAGGTGCTATTTCAGGATATGAGGAAAATACA
>JAAYPG010000103.1 GCA_012519905.1 Clostridiales bacterium
ATGGCAGAAAAAAGAGATTATTACGAGGTTTTAGGTGTTGATAAGGGAGCAAGCGATGACGAATTAAAAAAGGCATATAGAAAATTAGCTAAGCAGTACCATCCTGATACCAACCCAGGGGATAAATCTGCAGAAGCAAAGTTTAAGGAAGCCTCTGAAGCTTACGCTGTACTAACTGACCCAGATAAGAGAAGACAATATGATCAGTTTGGACATTCTGCTTTTGATGGTACAGGTGGAGCAGGATTCTCTGATTTTGATATGAGGGATATCTTCGGAGAGTTTTTTGGTGGTGATATCTTTGGAGATCTCTTTGGAGGCAGATCCAGAAGAGCCAATAATGGACCAAGGCAGGGGGCTAATCTTAGAACATCTGTAAGAATAACCTTTGATGAAGCAGTCTTTGGTACAGAAAAAGAGCTAGACTTAAATCTTAAGGATGAGTGTGAAACCTGTCATGGAAGCGGTGCAAAACCCGGAACATCACCTGAAACCTGCCAAAAATGTGGAGGTAAGGGTCAGGTTATATATACACAGCAAACCTTATTTGGAATGTCACAGAACATACAGGCCTGTCCTGATTGTAGAGGAAACGGAAAAATAATTAAAGACAAGTGCTCAGACTGTTATGGAAGCGGTTATATTACCAGTAGAAAAAAAATAAAAGTAGGTATTCCAGCAGGAATTGATAATGGTCAAAGTGTTAGAATTAGAGGAAAAGGGGAGCCAGGTACAAATGGTGGACCTAGAGGTGATTTGCTGGTAGATGTTGATGTAAGCAGACACCCTATTTTCCAAAGAAGAGATTATGACATCTTTTCTACAGCGCCCATATCATATGCTACAGCAGTTTTAGGCGGAGATGTAAGAATAAGTACAGTAGATGGTGATGTTATATATAATGTCAAGCCAGGTACACAGACAGATACTAAGGTTCGCCTAAGAGAAAAAGGTGTGCCTACCCTTAGAAACAAAAATCTTAGAGGGGACCATTATGTAACCTTGGTAGTTCAAGTTCCTACCAACCTCAATGCTGAGCAGAAGGAGCTCTTGAGAAAATTTGATGAGGCAATGACCGGTAAAAGTAAAAGCTCCTCAGATGAACAGGAAAATAGTAAGGGAAAGAAAAAATTCTGGAAATGAAAGTCCAGACGCCTTTAAATGATGTTTTTTTAAGGTGATAGCTACCAGGCATAAATTATGAAACGTAAAGGAAAATGCGTATGAAATGGATGAAGTACACTATTGACACCACAGCTGAAGCAGTAGACTTTATAAGTAGTATGCTATCAGATTTGGGTATCGAAGGAATCGAAATTCAAGATAATATACCTCTTACTGAAGAAGAATTGAAGCAGATGTTCATTGACATTGTTCCAATTGTAACTAGCTCTGACAATAAAGCTAAGGTTAGCTTTTATTTGGAGCCTGACAAAAACTCTGAAGCCTTGATAGCTAAGGTAAGAGAGGGCCTTAAGGAAATTGCTAATTATGTGGATCTTGGAACTGGTAAGATCAGCTTATCAGAGACAGAGGATAAGGATTGGATGAACAATTGGAAGGAATATTTTAAGCCCTTTCGCATTGATGATACAATAGTTATTAAGCCAACATGGGAAGAACTTAATGATGCTAAGCCAGATGATCTAATAATTGAGATAGATCCGGGTATTTCCTTTGGAACAGGCTCCCATGAAACCACTAAGCTAAGTATTCTTGGAATTAAGAAATATATAAGGCCTGGTGACTCAGTTCTTGATGCAGGTAGTGGAAGTGGAATACTATCTATAATAGCAAAGAAGCTTGGTGCAGGTAAGGTGCTGGGAGTCGATATTGATCCTGCAGCTACAAAGTCTTCCATAGAAAATGCTAGTATAAATCAGATCCTTGCTTCAAAATGGGATTTGGAGAATGAAAGTAAAATTCCTGATAGTGAAGTATGCTTCGCAACAGGAAATATAATAGAAGATAATGGAATCCGTTCCCGCATAGGCAAAGGGGTCTACGACCTTGTAGTCGCTAATATCCTTGCAGATGTAATTATTCCTTTATCCCATATAATTAAAGAAAATATGAGAAAGGATGCAATATTCATCTGCTCGGGAATCATAAATACAAAAGAAAATGAGGTTAGAGCAGCCCTAGAAAAAAACAACTTTACAATTCTAGAGGTTAATAGAATGGGCGATTGGATATCCTTTATATCAAAAAATTGATGGTGTTTTGCACCATTAATTTTTTTAAATATATACCATGACAGGCGAGGTATCACAAGCTATGCTATAGATAATAGCCCAGTATATTCCAAAGGAGATGATAAGTTGTCTATTACATCAGATTTGATCAGGGGGCATACTGAAACAATTATACTTGCCCAGCTGTATAATGATGATAGCTATGGTTATGAAATTAATAAGGCAATTCAACAAAAAACAGACGGTGAATATGAGCTAAAAGAAGCAACACTATATTCTGCTTTTAGACGATTGGAGCAGGCGGG
>JAAYPG010000104.1 GCA_012519905.1 Clostridiales bacterium
ATACCAGAAGCAGGAGGCATGGTTCTATCCATGGGCATACCAGAAGCAGGTGGCATGGTTCTATCCATAGGTACATTAGGACGGGGAGAGCTGCCTCTACTATTTGGTGTGGTGGGTGTGGTTCCCCTATTTAAAGGCTTTGTATTTGGAGGGGTGCCCCTATCCATAGGCATGCTGGTAGGTGGAGTAGTTGTATTCCGTGGTGCTGTGCCAGTATTTGGACTTGTTGTTTCCCTATTCATCTGAGTGTTTACTTTACTGTCAGAATCTAATTTGGATGTAGGGTTTAAGTTTTGCATTTTATGTGCTCCTAAGCTTTTTATAATCAATATATGCAAACCCAATTTGATTGTGAAGTATGATAAAGTTATAAATAAATAATAATGCAAAAGGGACAAAAGTGTTCTTCATAGTCTATCAAATGAAAAATAAGTATGATATAATCACAATAATAAATCTATAAAAAGGAAGGAAATTCTTTTGTTAAAGCAAATATATCGTATAATTATTTTAATAATAATTTTTATAGCTTCTCTTTATTATTTTAGTAAAGATATAAAGGAAGTGGTATTTGATATAGATAACACTACAACCATGGAGGAGACAACATTTCCTTTAGTCACATTGAGGACCGAAGGAAGAAATATCAACCTTCTTCGCGGTTATAGTAGTAACCTAGATGCTAACTCTATCAGAGAAGCTTTATTACCTATTGGCTCTGATCAGACATATGAGTTGATTATAGATCAGAAAGATTATGATATTAAGAAATTAAATTTTGAACTTCGTGAGTTTAGCCAAAATGAATTAATTGAAAAAGGATCGGTCAGCGTATTTGATGAAGATGGTAATCAAAAAGTGGCTAGGATAAACCTTGATTCAGCACTTATCAAGGATAGGGAGTATGCTGTAAAAATCACTTTGATAACCAGTGAAAGCAAAAAGATGTATTTTTACCATCGTATCAAGAAGCATGATACTACAAATCTAGTGGATAAGCTGGATTTTGTTATGGAATTTCATCATGCGATTAAGGATAAAGATAAGGCTGAGGATTATAAGAGATATCTTGAACCTGATGGAAAAAAGGATAATACTAGCTTGGCCAAGGTAGATATTCATTCTAGTTTTGATTTAATAACCTGGGGAAACCTGAAGCCCGAGTTCATAACCAATGTAATTCCCACTGTGGTGGAAAACTATACAGATATGGGCTCTATTGTACTGGATTATATAGTAAGAGCCAATGTATCGGGTATACCGGAATTATATAGGGTTAAGGAATATTATAGAATTAGATACTCGTCTGACAGAATGTATCTACTAAATTATGAAAGACGTATGGAAGCGCTATTTGATATAGACCTGGCCAGTGTATCTAAGAGTCAATTAAAGCTGGGAATTACTAATGATCCGACCACAGAGCATTTATCAAGTCCTGATAAGATGAAGTTTGCATTTGTAAGAAGCAAAGAGCTTTGGTATTATAGTCTTGATGAAAATGAAATTGTCAAAGTTTTTTCTTTCCGTCAGGAGGATACGGACTATATAAGAGATATATATGATCAGCATGATATTAAGATACTCAATATGGATGCTGAGGGCAATCTGGACTTCATGGTATACGGATATATGAACCGTGGACAGTATGAGGGTAGGGTAGCCCTAGTTATGTATGAGTATATACAGTCACAAGGCCGTATTGAGGAAAAGGTATATATACCTTTGGATGAGCCATATCAGACCCTGAAGGAAAATCTAGGAGCTTTTGCTTATGTTAATTCCTTGGATGTATTTTATTTTCATATTTACAATAGTATATATTCATATGATTTAATAACAAGACAGATTACAGAGCTGGCAGATAATACCCGAAAGGAAGATATAGTTGTTTTTTATGATGAAGGATATGTAGCCTGGCAGGAAAGCTCTAACCCTTGGGAAGCAAATAATATAATGATTATGGATATTGAGACCGGGGAAATACAGATGGTTCATGCTGAAACAGGGTATAAAATACTACTATTGGATAAGATAGACTCGAATCTAATATATGGTTATGTATCTGAGGACGATATTACTGTCCAGATAGATGGAGCAATAATATCTCCTATGAGTAGAATTGAAATAGCCTCTACTGAAATGAATGTTATTAAGCCATACTATAGGGAAGGTTATTTTATAACTGGACTAGAAGTAAAGGACAATACTATTGAATTGTTCAGAGCAACTGAGCAGATAATTGATGGCAGGAAGATATTTACCGCATCAACCAATGACTATATTATGAATCATAGTGTTGCTAAGACACCATATCTAAGTATAACAACAAGGATTACAGAGGATGCATTAACAGAGTACTATTTACAGCTTCCATCAGGGTTTGTAATGGAGGAAGTTCCAGAAAAGCTTATTACAGTAAATACAGTTATCTCTGAGGATCCCACATTACGATTAAGTAAAAATAAGCACAATATTATGAAGGAAGATGCATCTAAAACTAATTATAATATGTATTATGCTTATATTCAGGGTGAGCTTGAGGGTTCATATTATGAGGCGGCAGAGGCAATTGCAATAGCAGATAATGGTGTTGGAGTAGTCTTAGATAGCTCATTTAAGCTTGTTTGGGAACGGGGTATAAAGGCCAATAGATATGTTATATCTCGGTTTGAGGATTTGGAGTTATCAGCCACAGATAGCACAATAGATGGCTGCATAAGGTTATTGGCCAAATATTTAGGTAAAAATCTTGACAAGATTTCATTTGACTTGGAAAAAACATCTGCTTATGAAATTCTTATCAATCATTTAGATGTCCAGCCTATAAGCTTAACAGGTGTTACATTAGATCAGGTCTTGTATCATGTATCTATGGGAAGGCCGGTAATTGCTATTACAGGGCATAGGGATGCTGTATTGATTTATGGCTTTGATGCTTATAATATATTTATGATAGATCCGAAGCAAGGAAAGACAATAAGGATGGGCATACAAGATAGTACACAGTTGTTTGAAAAGACAGGAAATGTATTCATTTCCTATCTATCTCAATAAACACAATAAAAAAGGAGACGACATATATGGATGAAAGAATTAAAACACTAGCAAAAAACCTTGTGAATTATTCTATGGCTGTAAAAGAAGGAGATAAGGTTTATGTGCATTATATTGGAGAAGCAACAGAGGATTTAGCAAGACAGCTTGTTAAGGAGGTGTATAAGGCGAAAGGCATACCATTCGTTCATTATACTAATCCAAGATTATTAAGAGAAGTATTACTTAACTGTTCTGAGGAGCAAATGTCATTGATGGCTAAAGTAGATGCTTCTGAAATGGATCAGATGGATTGCTACGTGGCAGTAAGAGGCTCAGATAATATTACAGAAAATGCGGATGTACCACAGGATAAAATGAAGATATACGAAACCTATTATCAAACTCCTGTTCATCACGATATTCGTGTTAAGAAAACCAGATGGGTTGTTCTACGTTACCCCAATGCATCCATGTCCCAGCTTGCTAATATGAGCCAGGAGGCATTTGAGGATTTCTACTTTAAGGTATGTAATCTCGATTATGGTAAAATGAATGATGCCATGAAGAACTTAGTGGAATATATGAATCGTACTGATAAAGTAAGGATAGTAGGGCCAGGCACAGATTTAAGCTTCTCTATTAAAAATATTCCAGCAATTCCTTGCGCAGGCTTAAGAAATATTCCTGATGGAGAGGTGTTTACAGCGCCTGTAAGGGATAGTGTTAATGGAACCCTGACCTACAATACTCCAGCAGTATTCCAGGGATTCACATTCGAGAATATATCCTTCCGCTTTGAAAACGGTAAGATTGTTGAGGCAACTTCAAATGATACCGATAGGTTAAATGATGTATTAAATACAGATGAAGGCGCACGCTATATAGGAGAGTTTGCTATAGGAGTAAATCCTTATATACTAAAGCCTATGAAGGATACACTATTTGATGAGAAAATCATGGGCTCTTTCCACTTCACTCCAGGTAACTGCTATGAGGAGGAAGCTCCGAATGGTAATAGCTCAGCTATCCATTGGGATTTAGTCTGCATACAGACACCTGAATATGGCGGTGGTGAGATTTATTTTGATGATGTATTAATTCGTAAAGATGGTAGATTTGTTGTTAAGGAATTGGAATGCTTGAATCCTGAGAATTTAGTATAAGAGGGGTAGAGAGAAATATTATTATTCATATGCTGCCAATGGCAGCGGAATGAGAGGTTATTATGAAACTATTGTCTGTAGCAGTACCCTGCTATAATTCGGCTGCTTATATGAACCGTGCGATTGAGACCCTTTTATCCGGTGGCGATAATATGGAAATCATCATTGTAAATGACGGTTCCAAGGATGATACAGAGAAAATTGGCTTGGAATATCAAAAGAAGTATCCAGATATTGTCCGTGTAATCAGCCAGGAAAATGGTGGCCATGGTGAGGCTGTAAATACTGGTCTAGCCAACGCTACAGGTCTATATTTTAAGGTAGTAGATAGCGATGACTGGGTAAGCGAAAAAGCGCTAAGTGAAGTTATTAAGAAGCTTAAGGAATTGATTGCAGATGGCAATAGCCCAGATTTGTTTCTGGCCAATTATGTATACGAGAAGGTTGGTGCTAAGCGTAAAAAGGTAATTAATTATAAGTGGGCTCTACCAAAGAACCAAATATTTACCTGGGATGACATTATGCATTTTAGGCAGAGTCAGAATATTCTTATGCACTCCGCTATCTATCGTACCAAGTTATTAAAGGATTGTGGATTAAAGTTACCCAAGCACACCTTCTATGTGGATAACATATTTGTTTATCAGCCTCTTCCTTTTGTAAAGACGCTTTATTATATGGATGTGAACCTTTACAGGTATTTTATTGGAAGGTCAGACCAATCTGTTAATGAGAAAGTGATGATTAGCAGAATAGATCAACAGATAAAAGTTACTAAAATAATGATGGAATCCCATAATCTTTTACAGATAAGATGTAAGAAGCTAAGAAATTATATGATAAAATATCTTTCAATGATGATGGTTATCTGCTCTGTGTTTTTAATTAAGGAGGGCAGTGATGAAAGCATTGCAAAAAAAGAGGAGCTTTGGAATCATCTTAAAGGCTATAACAAATGGCTTTATAAGAGGGTAAGATCTCATATATTAGGCCGTTCCATGAACCTTCCTGGTAAATTTGGTAGAAGAATAGTGGAAGTTGGCTATGACGTAGCAAGAAAGATATACGGATTTAACTAGAATTAGTTTTGTCATCTATAGATCGTGCAAAGAAAATATTAGAGGCCTTAAAGGAAGAACGAGGGCAACATTAAGCTATAGCCATTACCTGATAGGTAATGGCTATGGTTTATTTTTTCATTAGATTTTTGAAAGTTCTTGATCTGTTTTCTTTAATACTCTGCTGTAATCTGGTATATATACGAAAGCGTACATAATTATACTTAGTATGATTCCCCCAAAGACATCCAGAATGGAATGCTGCTTTAAGAATACAGTTGACATGCAGATTAGGACGGTCAATATAAAAGTAGATATCTGTAACCACTTTATATTTTTTAAACGCTCGCTTTTTCGTATGGCGATCATAGCACCAATAGAATTATATACATGAATACTTGGAAATACATTTGTGGCTGTATCGAATTTATATAGCCTTCCTATTATACGGGTAAATATATTGCTTCTTCCAAGGCTGTTAAGATCCACTCGTAAATAGTGGCCGTTTGGCCATATGGTGTATATTATCAGGCATATTGTCATTCCGATAAAAAGAAAGGCACAGCACTTGTAGAAATCCTGTTTAGATGTCAGGAAAAAATATGCTACAGTTATGAAAATAAATATAAACCAAATGAAATATGGAATGGCAAAAATCTCCATAAAGGGAATGTATTTATCTAGCCTTGAATGCACTGGTGTAAATACTGTTGTTACAGTGCGTTCTAGATAAGTAAACCAAATCATATAGAAAAAAAAGTAAACAAGGATAAAACCATGCTTATATTTGTTATACATATGTATTAACCTATCCTTGTATTTCATGTTGATACCTCATTTCGAATTTAAGTCATTATCAATTGCTTGCGCAGATTAGGGGCCCCCACCCTGGACGCTCTGATTACGCAGATTAGGTTATAGGTTCAGCTTTGCTGAACCTATTCACGTTACACTTATCCAAGGTAATCACCACGTATTATTATGACACAAAGTTCGTGTCATATTAATATGTGCTAATTTCCTTGGACTAATCTGCTTATCGTGGACATTATAGCATATGTTTATTTGCTTCACAATACACATAAAATTACATTAATCAAATCTTAAGAATTAATTTATATCTTATAAAAACATTATATGAGTGGTATATATATTAAAGACAAGTAAATGATAATGGACAGCTTATAATAAAAAACTTATAATATACTTAATATATGCAAAATGGTAATATGTAGTGGATTTTAATTTCTTTTATATTGATACTAGGTTATAAATCCTAATAAGGAGGAAAAAATATGAAGAGAGTATTTTTAGTTGTTTTGGATAGTGTAGGTATCGGTGAGCTTCCCGATGCTAAGGATTATAATGATGAGGGTAGCCATACCCTATATGCAACTTCAAAAAGCGAGTATTTTAATATGCCTAATATGAAAAAACTAGGCCTATTTAATATTGATGGGGTAAGTGACAAGTTCCCTGATTCTGAACTTGAGGATGTGTTTGTTGGAAGTATTGCCAGGCTTGCTGAAATGTCTAAGGGAAAGGATACTACCACAGGACACTGGGAAATTGCAGGTATTATATCCAAGGAGCCATTTCCCACATATCCCAATGGTTTTCCCAAGGAACTTATAGATGAATTTGAGAAAAGGACTGGAAGAAAGGTTATATGTAATTTACCATTTTCAGGTACGGAGGTAATTCTGCAATATGGTAGAGAGCATATAGAAACAGGGGCACTTATTGTATACACCTCTGCAGACAGTGTATTTCAGATTGCCGCCCATGAGGATGTAGTGCCTATTAAGGAGCTTTATAGGTATTGTGAAATAGCCAGAGAACTTCTCCGCGATGAGCATGGTGTGGGCCGTGTTATAGCAAGGCCCTTCATAGGCTCTTATCCTGATTATGTTAGAACATCTAATCGTCACGATTATTCCCTTGCACCGGGATTAACCATGCTTGATCAAATATCAGATGCAGGCTTGGATGTTCTTGGGGTAGGTAAGATTTATGATATTTTTGCTGGTAAGGGTGTTACAGATTCAGTACGGACCACAAATAATGATGAGGGCGTAGAGAGGCTAATTGAGAGAATGAATAAAGATTTTACAGGGCTCTGCTTTGTGAATCTGGTGGATTTTGATATGGTTTATGGTCATCGAAATGATATAGATGGTTATGCAAAGGCATTAAGCAGGTTCGATGAGCAGCTTCCCAGAATCATAGATGCCTTAAGAGATGAGGATATTCTTATAATAACAGCTGACCACGGTTGTGATCCCTCTACCCCATCTACAGATCACTCAAGGGAATATGTTCCCATGATTGCATACGGAAAACAGATTAAGAAGGGCAATAATATAGGTACAAGGGATAGCTTTTCTGATATAGCAGCTACGGTTTTAGAATATCTTGATATTAAGCAACAGGTAGCAGGAAAATCCTTTTTACAAGACATATTAGAAGGATAGAAGATCTATAAAATGAGTAATAAAGCTATGATAAAGGACTTGTTTGCACAATAATGAGGGAGGGGCTATGACTAAAAGATTGATTCATCCGGTACCTCCAATATTTGATAAAGACTCACAAATACTTATACTGGGATCGTTTCCCTCTGTTAAATCTAGAGAGGGTGAGTTCTTTTATCATCATCCCCAAAATCGCTTTTGGAGGCTTATAAGTGAGATTTATAATGAAAAGCTGCCTGAAACTATAGATGAGAAAAGACAGCTTCTTATAAGTAACAATATTGCATTATGGGATGTAGTACAAAGCTGTGAGATAATCGGATCTGCTGATAGTAGTATTAGGAATGTAATTCCGAATGATATTTCTCCGATTTTGAGTAAGGCAAATATTCGAAGGATTTATGCCAATGGAGGGACAGCTTATAGACTATATAAGAGATATATCTATAAGGATATTGGTAGAGAGATTATACTTTTGCCATCTACAAGTCCCGCTAATGCCTCGTATTCCTTAGAAAGGCTTATAGAGGCATGGAGAGAAATTATACTATAATAGATGAGTGCTCATGCTATGAGCTGAGTGCAATTATGAAAGTATTAGTAGGCTAATTAATATATGAGAGGACAAGTTTATGAGAATTGTAATACAAAGGGTATTGGAAGCAAAGGTTGAGGTAAACGGAAGGGTTACAGGAGAAATAGGCAAGGGTCTTTTAATATTTCTTGGAGTAGGCAAGGAAGATGATAGGATGATTGCTGACCGTTATATTGATAAGATACTTAAGCTTCGTATATTTGCTGATGACATGGGTAAAACAAATTTATCTCTTAAGGATGTTCAGGGTGAGATTCTGCTTGTATCCCAGTTTACCTTATATGCTGATTGCAGAAAGGGAAATAGGCCTGACTTTATAAAAGCAGGCCCAGTTCAAAAGGCTGTAGAGCTTTATGAGTATTTTTTGGAGCAGCTTAAGGAAAAAGTAGAAAAGGTAGAAAGTGGTGAATTTGGAGCAGATATGAAGGTATCTCTGGTTAATGACGGTCCATTTACTATCATATTAGATGAGGATATAATAAAGAACTAATATATTTTTAATGAAATTTTAAAGTATTTTATGGAATAAACATATAAAATAGTATTGTGAAATTCCATTAAATATAATATATTTGGATAAAATGGGCTTCGCTTGATGTTTAGTATAAATCAACTAACTAAAGGATAGGTGGGATGATATATGATTAAAATTAAGGAGTTAACCAAGATCTACAAATTGACAAAAAAACAGATGATGGAGAAAAAGACTAAGAAGAACATGATGAAGGCTGTAGATAACCTAAGTTTAAGGGCTAAGTCAGGTGAAATCTATGGACTACTTGGGCCTAATGGAGCAGGAAAGACAACCGCTCTTCGCTGTACTGCCACATTATTAAAGCCTACCAATGGAGAAATTAGTGTAATGGGCTATGATACAGTAAAGGATTCTGAGGATGTAAGAAAGAGAATAGGGTTTTTAACTAATGAGATTAAGCTTGATCCTCAGTTCTCTCCCAAGTATATGTTTAGTTTTTTCGGAAGGCTTCACGGCTTGGATGACAAGACCATTGAGGAAAGAAGAGAGAAGTTATTTGATTATTTTGGCATTAAGGATTTTGAAGATAAGAAGATTGATGAGCTCTCCTCAGGAATGAAACAGAAGGCTTCTATAGCAGTAAGCCTTGTACATAATCCGGAGGTTATAATATTTGATGAGCCGACAAATGGTCTAGACATTGTCACTGCTAGGAGTGTAACTGATTATCTGAGACTTTTGAGGGATGAGGGTAAGACGGTAATCATATCTACGCATATTATGACAGAGGCAGAGAAGTTATGTGATAGGATTGGTATTATCATTAATGGGGTTCTTGTGATGGAAGGAACATTAAGCGAGATACTGGAAGAGACCAAGACTAAGGACCTTGAGGATGCGTTTTTTGAGTTGTACAAAAAGCATAGTAAGGAGGAGGAGTAAGATGGAAGGAACAAAGAATATAATTAAAAAAGAATTAACCAGGGTATTTACTGATAAGAAGCTGGTTATAAGCCTATTTATTCTTCCTGGTGTTCTTATTATGGTTATGTATAGTATTATGGGTGGACTTATTTCTGATCTAGAGAAGGATATTGAGGCTCATATTCCTAGTGTGTATATTCAAAATGCGCCAGAGAATCTTGAAACTACAATAGATGCCCTTGATTATATAGCCGATATTACATACTTGAATTTAGCGGACTCTACTGATTATATTAAAGATGGAATCCTTAAGGGAGATGTTGATCTATTAGTAGTATTTGATGAAGAATTTACTGGGACAATTCAAAGCTATAAAGAAATCGGAGATCCCATACCCGAGATTAGAACATTTTATAACCCTTCAGAGGATTATTCCAATGCCGCCAGAAATAATTTTACTGCAACAGTGCTATATACCTATCAGCAATCATTGCTTGCAGAAAGATTGGGGAATATAGAGCAACTACAGGTATTTTATATTGATAGAGATCCTGATGCGGGGGTAATTGTTGATGAGAGTAAAGCCAGTGGCAAGTTTTTAGCAATGCTCTTACCGTTTTTGATAAATATAATGTTATTTCAGGGAGCCATGGGACTTGGCATGGATTCCATAACAGGTGAAAAGGAAAGGGGTACCCTTGCCAGTATGCTTCTTTCACCGATTAAGCGCAGTGAGATTGTATTTGGCAAGCTGGTATCCCTAGGAATATTAACGAGTATATCTGCGGTCATATATACTATATCAGTTGTTATTGGGATCCAAAGATTAGGTGGTGGATCAATGGGAATGATGACCAGTATAAAATTCACACCTCTTCAGATAGTTCAATTATTTGTAATGCTAATTGTATTAGTATATCTCTATGTGGCTATGGTGGCCTTAGTGGCTGTCTATGCTAGGACCCAGAAGGAGGCGGGTACCTATGTAACTCCTCTATATATTTTAGTTATGCTTGGAAGTATTATGACCATGTTCTCAAGTGGTGGGGATAAGGCTATACAGTATTATGCTATACCTATTTATAATGGATCTATAGCCATGCAGGATTTATTGGTCGGTGAGTTGTCTATGTTGAACTTTGGAGTGACCGTAGGAACACTAGCTCTTATTGCTTTATTAATCACTACATTAATTACAAAAGCCTTTAACAGTGAAAGAGTTATGTTTAATGCATAATACTTAGTAGTTAGACCATATTTGATAAAAGACAATAAATACGGTATGTCATGATGATAGTTATATCAGTCCATGACATACCTTTTTTTAATAGAAGTTAAAATCACAGGTACATACTTTACTATTTTCACAATATATATATTATAGGAACGAAAAGCGTGTTCCTATAATCAGAAAGGCTATTATAGGAACGAAAAGCGTGTCCTTATAATCGTGTTCCAAAATACTAGAACGAGGTGTAATAATGACTTCTGAGGAAAGAGAGAGAATCATTAGTGAGGATTATGCAGATTTAATTATTGAATATAATGGGGATACAAGTGTATTTGAACAGTTTCCTGAAAGAACAGTGCAAATTATTAATATACAGTTTGCTTTTGTTCATGTGCCTGTCAGCTTTATAACACAGGATATAGTATATAGATTGGGCTATAGTGTTATGCCAACCTGTTTTGGCATAATAAGTGAGTCTAGCTTAGAAGCGTCAGGAGTTTTTCAGATACGTAACATCCCTATCTTTAACCTACGAGGACAGGGGGTAATTATAGGTATTATAGATACAGGGGTGGATTATACCAACCCGATTTTTCAGTATGCAGATAATACAACAAGAATAGTATCCATCTGGGACCAAACAATAGTAAGTGATAATTCTCCAGTAGGTCAGGCATATGGGACAGAATACTCTAGACAGCAGATAAATGAGGCACTTCAGAATGAGGATCCTTTATCTGTAGTTCCCAGTACAGATACAAATGGTCATGGTACTATGGTTGCGGGAATAGCTGGGGGTAATGAGGTGGCTGAAGCTGGCTTTTCTGGAGTTGCTCCTGATGTAGAATTTGCAGTGGTTAAACTTAAGCCTGCCAAGCAATATTTAAGGGATTTTTTCTATATTTTAGATAGTGCAGTTTGCTTTCAAGAAACTGATATATTGCTAGGTATAATATATCTATATGAATTATCAATTAGACTTGGCCGCCCTATGGTTATATGTATAGCTGTTGGTAGCTCTCAGGGGGCCCATGATGGATTAGGTACCTTAAGCACTTATGTATCTGGCATATCTTCTATTCCTAATATGGGGGTAGTCATAGCTGCTGGTAATGAGGGTAATGAGAGACGTCATTATAGTGGAAGGATTAATGAACTTACAGGCTATGACACAGTGGAGATTAACGTGGCTGAAAATGAACCAGGATTCTCTATGGAGATATGGGGTTCAGCACCTGATATGTATTCTATTGATATTTTAACACCTTCAGGCGAATATATTCCAAGAATAGCAGCAGGAAGAGATGAACATAGAGTTATAACCTTTATATTTGAACCAACTATTATTTATGTTGATTATCAAATGGTGGAGTCGCAAAGTGGTGAGCAGCTGATTCTTGTTAGATTTGAGAATCCAAGCCCAGGAATATGGCGTATTAATGTGTATGAAAGAGGAGGACTTAATCTGGGCTTTAATATATGGCTACCTATGGAGGGATTTATCTCTGATAATACATATTTTATTCGCTCTGATCCATATACTACTATTCTGACCTTGGGAAATGCCATAAATCCTTTAACTGTGACAGCCTATAATGACGAGGACGACAGCCTATATCAAAATGCTAGCCGAGGTTTTACAAGAATTCAAAGAGTTAAGCCTGATGTGGCTGCTCCAGGGGTAAATGTCCTTGGTCCTACCCTTGATAAAAGTTTTGTCACCTATACAGGAACCAGTGTTTCTGCTGCGCATACAGCCGGTCTAGCAGCCATGATTTATGAATGGGGTATAGTAAGAGGTAACTTACCTGCCATGAGTACTATAGAATTAAAAAATCTAATAATAAGAGGAGCCAAAAGGGACATAAATGTTGAATATCCTAATCGTGACTGGGGATATGGAATAATTGATATATTTAGTGTTTTTGATGCCCTCCGTCAGGGAATTAGGCTATAAGAGCTTATTAGGAGTAAAGCTTATATGAAGTGGTGAAAGGAGTATCCGATGGTAGGAGAGGATAGAGAGAGGATTATTGGAGACGATTATTTTGATTTAATTATAGAATATAGATCTAATCCCCAGGTTATAGAGCAGTTTGAAAACGCTACTCTTCATATTATAAATGAATATTATGCGGTTCTTCATGTGCCGATAGAGCAATTTATGAATGTCCTTCCCAATATTAGGTACGCAGAAGTTCCTTTGCTATTTGGTTTGACTGATGAAGTAAGTCTTAATGCTTCACGGGTTCTTAATCTAAGAACTACTTCTTCATTTAATCTAAGAGGTGAGGGAGTTCTTATAGCTATTATTGATACCGGAATAGACTACACGAATCCTATATTTCGTAAGCCTGATGGTACGACTAAGATAACTTCTATCTGGGATCAAACTATTGAAACAGGGCCATCTCCAGAGGATGCGAATTTCGGTACTATATATACCAGTAGCCAAATAAATCAAGCCCTTATTGCAGATGATCCTTTATCAGTTGTACCAAGTGTAGATGAAAATGGCCATGGAACCATGCTTGCTGGAATAGCCGCCGGTAATGATGTGGAGGCGGAGAATTTTTATGGAGTAGCACCAGATAGTGAACTGGTTATAGTTAAGCTTAGACAAGCTAAGCAAGGGGTTAGAGAATTCTTAATGGTACCTGATAATGTAGTATGCTTTCAGGAAAACCATGTTATCTGGGCTTTGTTATACTGCACTTCTGTTGCTAGACAGCTAAATAGACCCCTTGTAATATGCCTTGGAATAGGAAGCTCGCAGGGAGGACATACAGGACGTTCTCCAATTAGTGTTATTATAAATGGTATTGCTGATCTACCCAACACAGGAGTTGTGATATCTGCGGGAAATGAGGGCAATATGGGTAGACATTATTATGGTGCTATAGATCCTGATATAGGAAGCAATACCGTTGAATTTAATGTAGGAGAAGATGATAAGGGTTTTACCATGGAATTATGGGGGAATCCTCCTGGTATATACTCAATAGATATTTTATCACCAGCAGGAGAGTACATTCCAATAACACCCCCAAGTTTAAGGGTTGGAAGAGTTATTACGTTTATATTTGAGAATACGGTTATATATTTAAATTATCAATTAATTGAATCCCAGACGGGAGATCAGCTTATACTTATACGATTTAAGAATGCATCTCCTGGTATATGGAGATTTAATGTATATGGACAAGGGGATTTGGCTACAGGATTTCATATATGGTTACCTATGGGAAATTTTATAACACGGGAAACATATTTTATCCAGCCAAATATTTACACTACAGTTTTGGCTCCTGGCACCTCTCTACTTCCCATTACCGTTACTACTTACAATCCAGTTAATAATAATCTCTATGTTAATTCAAGCAGAGGCTATACCCGTAATAACGTTATAAAGCCGGAGATTGCAGCTCCAGGAGTAAATTATATTGCGCCAACTCTTAATCATAGCTTTGGGACTTTTACAGGCACGTCAATTTCTGCAGCTCATACAGCTGGTGTAGTCGCTCTCATACTTGAATGGGGAACTGTAAGGGGAAATGATCCTGGTATGGATACAGGTGTTATTAAGAATCATTTGATTCGAGGAGCCAAAAGAAGGCAAAATATAGTTTACCCTAATAGGGACTGGGGCTATGGAATATTAGATGTTTTAAATGTTTTTGAAAATATGAGAGCTGATATAGGAGTTTAAATTCTTTAAATAAAAACCATATTAAATGTATAAACTTTCCCATTTTACAAACAATATTAATAGATGCAATCTTTCTAGCAAAAACTAATAATATCTAATCATAAAATGGAGGAAGATATATATGAAAGCAACCGGTATTGTAAGAAGAATAGATGATCTTGGTCGTGTAGTAGTGCCTAAAGAAATTAGACGTACATTGAGAATTCGCGAAGGTGATCCTTTGGAGATATTTACTGACAGGGAGGGAGAAATAATCCTTAAGAAATATTCGCCGATTGGTGAGCTTGGACAATTTGCAAAGCAATATGTAGATTCCTTGGCTCAAACCACAGGCCATATAGTTGCCATAACAGATAAGGATCAGTTTATAGCAGCGGCAGGACCTACAAAAAAGGATCTATTATCAAAAAGTATTAGTCGTGAATTAGAAGAGATTATTAATGAAAGGGAAAGCGTAATCGCATCAAGCGATGATAAGAAGTATATAAGGATAACTAATGAGGACGATAGTGAATTTACCTATCAGGTAATCAGCCCAATAATAAGTGAAGGAGATGCTATAGGTTCAGTTATAATACTGACAAAGGATTCTAAGGTGAAATTTGGAGAGATGGAGGATAAGCTGGCTAGTACAGCATCGGCCTTCTTAGGGCGTCAGATGGAACAATAACCCCTGATCTTATATTGAATAAATAAATACAAGCAAGCGGAAGAAAAAATATATTCTTTCGCTTCTTTAAATTAATGGTATAATTTACATATATGCTCTATGTGTATTAATAAAATCTTGTTGCTTAGAAAGGGAGATTCATATGGATACAGCCTATAGCTTTGATGAGTTTATGGATATTATTAGAAGGTTAAGAGGTAAGGATGGTTGTCCTTGGGATAGAGAGCAGACACATGAAAGTCTAAGGCAGTGTCTACTAGAGGAAAGCTATGAAGTAATAGAGGCTATTAATAATAAGGATAGGGACAATCTGTGTGAGGAACTTGGAGATGTACTGCTTCAGGTGGCCATGCATAGTGTAATAGCAGAGGAAGAAAATAAATTCGCAATATCAGATGTGATTGCAGAGGTAAGTAAGAAGATGATAAGACGTCATCCCCATGTATTTGGTGATACTCAAGCCGAAACATCTGATCAGGTTTTAAAGAACTGGGAGGACATAAAAAGCATGGAAAGGGATAATGCTGATCCCAGATATGAGCTCAAAAAAATCCCTAAGGCTTTACCGGCAAATATTAGAGCAGAAAAGACACAGAAAAAAGCTGTCAAATATGGACTGGAACTTGGTAGTAGTGACAGTGCTATAAGCGATATTATTAAGGGGCTAGAGAAACTTAATAATGCAGTAAAGATAGGGGAAAAGACCCTCATATTTGATGAATTTGGCTATCTGCTCTTTCATATGATCAAATTATCGCTGGTTTTACAGATAAATGCAGAAAATTCCTTGACAAACGCTACTAATAAGTTTATAAATAGACTTATAGATATGCTTTGCCTAAATGATGGAAAAGGCTATAATCTATGCGATATCGCCTCGGCTGATTATGAAGCTTGTGGCGATGAAAAATAAATAAACACTTTAGAGGAGGAGCGAATCCATGAACAAAGCAGAATTAGTTGCAGCGATTGCAGAAAAAACCGAATTTTCAAAAAAAGATTCAGAAAAGGCTTTAAAGGCTTTCATTGATGTAGTAACCGAGGAATTAAAAAAAGGTGGTAAGGTACAATTAGTAGGTTTTGGAACATTCGATGTAGTTGACAGACCCGCTAGAACCGGAAGAAATCCTTTGACAAATGAGCCAATGAAGATTGCTGCTTCTAAGGCACCTAAGTTCAAAGCAGGTAAGGCTTTAAAGGACGTTATTAACGCATAGTTATATTTGATTTAATTAACGAAAGAGGCTGTTTTAAATTCCGTAACTCTCAGGGGGGTGTAAGGTATTTAAAGCAGCCTTTTATCAAGATAAGGAATGGAGAAAAAAATGAGACTGGATAAATTCTTGAAAGTATCAAGATTGATAAAGAGAAGGACTATAGCTAATGAAGCATGCGATGCTGGCCGGGTAATGATAAATGGCAAGACGGCAAAGGCAGGGACAGAGGTTAAGATAGGAGATATAATAGAGATAGGATTTGGTAGTAAATCGGTTAAGGTAGAGGTTCTTAATATACAGGAGACTGTCAAAAAGGATGATGCAAAGGAATTAATTAAGTATCTTTAATTATCATTAAGAGAAAGGTCAGCTCATATACTTAAAAAGGTAAGTCTTGATTTTTTTAGATCAAGCTATCTATATGTATTAAATATGAGGAGGCTTTTCCATGGATGAAAGACAACAGGTTTTAAAGGGACATAAATTAAATATTATTGCTAGAAGAACTGCTACGATTACCGGTGTTAATGATGTATTGTCTTTTGATGCCGGAGAGGTACTACTGCAGACTGAACAGGGTGTATTAATGATTAGAGGTAGTGAGCTTCATGTAAATCGTCTGACACTTGAAAAGGGAGAGGTAGATATAGACGGGCGAATTGATAGCCTCACCTACTCAGATACAACAAATCACGGCAAATCCGGAGAATCCTTATTCGGCAGGCTTTTTAAGTAGGAGGCCTATATGAATCAAGGAATAACTATTGAGCTTCAGTTTTTTCTAATCTCTATACTATGGGGAGCGTTAGTGCTTTTAGCTTATGATCAGCTAAGAATTTTAAGAAGGATTATTCGGCATAACACATTTTTTGTGGCAGTCCAGGATTTGATATTTTGGGTTTTGGCCAGTGTATTTATATTTGCTATGATTTATGTTGAGAATAGCGGGACCATACGTGGATTTTCTGTTATGGGTATGGTAATTGGAATGGTTATCTATCATTACATATTAAGCGATTTGATTGTAATGCTAATAAGTCGTATGATCCTTCTAATCATACGACCATTTTCAATTGCTATTGCTTATATCTGTAAGGGAATAAGGTATCTTAAGTCTAAAATAAAAAAATTATGCATTAGGATACAAAGTCGATTGAAAAGTAAGGTTAAATCAGCTAAAATATCATTAAGTAAGCAAAGACAAAAAAGAAAGGCTAAGGCAGATATAAAACAAGAAAAAAGACGAGTCAGTAAGCGTTCAAAAAAAGAGTGAAAGAAAATAAAAGAAAAAGTTCCAAAAAGAATATCAGACCCATCAAATAAGATATAAATATTTAAATGAGGAGTGACATAATGAGTAGAAGAAACAAAAAGGGGACAGGCACTGGCATAATTGTATTTGTCGTTCTGTGTATCTTTGGTATCGTGGCTTTCGGTAAGATTAAGCTTGAGGATAAGAAGAGGCAGCTTGATATTACTATGAAGAACCTTGAAGCTCAGATTAATAAGGAGAAGGAAAGGGCTACTGATATTAGGAATCTTGAAGCCTATGTACAAACTAAGAAGTATATAGAGCAGATAGCAAGAGAGAAATTGGGACTGGTTTATGAGTATGAAATAATTTTTAAAGAAGAAAATGAATAGAGTAAAAAAATATAATTTTACCATTGACATTTGTTTATAAAGCATATATAATAAACATCGTGACTTCGGCGAAGTAGCTCAGTTGGCGAGAGCATGCGGTTCATACCCGCAGTGTCGGCGGTTCAAATCCGTCCTTCGCTATTTTTTTATGCCTAAATGATACAGGGCAGTTTAAGACTTTATAAGAGCACCAGTATTTCCTTGTTTTAAGGAATGCTGGTGCTTTTTTTTAATGTTTAACCAGCCTATTTAAAATCTATTTTAATACCCTATAGGGCAATATCCTAGTTAGGTTTTCTTAGTATCTTAAATTAAATGAGGCTCCTACATTCGATACTATCAGTCTTTTGATGGTGTTCTTGTCAAAAAGTTTTTCTGTGGCAATGTTTTATTTTGACAAACATTTTATTTGACAGTGCCTATAATAGAGCGACATACAGCATTAGCTTAATTACTGATCATAATAATCAGGTTAGTTAAATGTGCAGCCATAGTAAACAAAAAGGAGCGAAGCAAAATGAAAGGTATTAACAAAAGGGCAATTTTTATCTATCTAATGGGATTAGTCATAGCTAGGGCGTCCTTCTTAGGAATCAATCCATTGGCCATTGGATATTTTATGGGGGCTTATTTGGAAGGGGTTAGTCCTGGCTTGCTTTTTATAACTATCTTGTCAGGAGCAGGTTCGGTTATGTCACCAACTATGGTGTTGAAATACCTACTTACTATGATTAGTTCAGTTGTATTGCTAGAATCACCCCCTTTAAAGAAAAGGGATTTACCCAAAAAGGTCTATTATTATATACCAGCTGTTTTACTAGGAATATTCGCTATGATGGATGTAGCCGCCAGTGGATGGAAGATTGATTTTGCTGTAATGGCAGTATTGGAAGCTATAATAGCATATGTTTCAGGTATGATATTTAATATGGGGATTGGCTTTATTGTTAAACAACCTAAAGGAACTAAAATGACCAATGAGGAAATGATTAGCCTAAGCTTAATGGTCGCAGTGATTATATATGGGATGCCAAATATAAGTAGTCTATATCTAGCCCCTATGGAAACTGTAGTATATTTTGTAATAATGCTCTTTACCTATAAGTATGGTGCCGGTCAGGGGGCAGTAACAGGGGCGGTATCTGGTTTTGCATTGAGTCTGCGGGGGGCCCCTCTTAATGGAATAGCCATGCTTACTATGTTGGGAATTGTACCGGCCCTATTTCGGGGGTTGGGGAGGATACCCACGGCAGCAGTTTTTTCCTTGACGATTGGTATTGTAAGTATGGTCTATGAGGAGTTGGCAATATCAATAAAGGATTTGGCGGCACTAAGCTCTGCCCTACTAATATTTTTATTACTACCAAAGAGTATAATTTATAGGGTGGACCAAGATAAGGATGGTATGGAAACCAATCTTTTATCAGCAGACAACTTAAAGAAGTTAGCCAGTACAAGAATGAGGCTGTTCTCAGATTCTTTTTTAAAATTGTCTAAGACCTTAGAAACCATTACAGAAAGACAGGCTAAGA
Source organism: Clostridiales bacterium (assembly GCA_012519905.1). Taxonomy (GTDB): domain Bacteria; phylum Bacillota; class Clostridia; order Lachnospirales; family Lachnospiraceae; genus Mobilitalea. The sequence goes on from JAAYPG010000104.1 coordinate 19,732, forward strand.
TAAAGCAGAAAGAAATTGATTTGATCTTCCAGGATATATCGGAAAGGCTTTGTAAGAGTTGTAAGAATTGCAGCTTCTGCTGGGAGGCCCATTTTAAAGAGGCCTATCAGGCTACCTGTGATTTATTTGAGGTGGCAGAAAAGAAAGGATATATTGAAAGTAAGGATGTTCCTGAGTTTTTTTTAGATTTTTGCACCTGTTCAGATGAACTGGTTATGGAGACAAATAGAGGGTTTGAAATTGCTAAGTTAAATAATATATGGAGCAATAGGCTAGCTGAGAGTAGGGAAGTAATAGCTGGGCAGCTTAAGGAGGTTTCGACTGCCATTCATTCACTTACCGGTGATATATACGGAGCGGCCAGGGTGATGAGGAATCAAGAGAGCAGAATAATTAGAAGGCTTAGGGCGCAGCACATTGATGTGAGAAATGTTACTATACTTGAGAGGACAGACAAGCGGAAGGAGCTGGTGCTAAATGCTTCAGTGGGTAGGAATCGGTGTATAACCACCAAGGAGGCAGCCCAGTGGATATCAGAAGCTTTGGGATTAAAGTTTGTGGTATCAGGGGCTTCAAAGTCTGTATTTTCTAAAAAACATGATGAATACATATTTGTGGAGGATACTAAGTTCAAGGTCTTGACCGGAGTGGCACGGGCTATGAAGGATAGTATATCCGGCGATAATTTTTCGCTAATGAGACTGGAAAGCGGTGAGGAGGTAATTGCCCTAGCTGATGGTATGGGTACAGGCAAGGAGGCAGCAGATGAAAGTGAAACAGTTTTGGCATTGCTAGAGCAGCTTTTAGAGGCTGGATTTAAGACGGAGACAGCTGTTAGACTTATTAATTCTAATCTTGTCCTTAAGGCAGATAAACAGACATTTTCAACTATTGATATCGGAACTATCAATCTTTGTACCGGTAGGTGTGAGTTTGTTAAGCTAGGGGCGGCGTCCACATTTATTAAGAGAGGGAATTGGGTAGAAACAATCAGTTCCACTACCCTACCGATTGGTATGTTTAAGGCGGTAGATTATGATTCTGTGACAAAGAAGCTATATGAGGGGGACATAATAATCATGGTTACAGACGGTGTTCTTGATTGTCTTGCGACTGAGGATAAGGAAGCATATATGGAGAAGATTATAATAGATATTAAGAGTAATAATCCACAGGATATTGCAAATCGTATCCTTGACCATGCCTTATCTCAAAGAAATTATGTTCCAATGGACGATATGACAGTAATAACAGCAGGAATCTGGTTAAAATAGAGTAAGAGGAAAATAGCATTGAAATTTCATAGGGAAAGGATTAGAATACAAGTGATACTGTGAACTGATAAACTCAAGAAATAAAGGATATTATGATAAAAAAGGTATCTAACTATATAAAAGAACATAACTTAATTAAAGATGGAGACAGAGTCCTCGTTGGTATATCTGGTGGAGCAGATTCTGTATGTCTTTTGCATATATTATCTACTCTGTATGAAGATACCGACGTGGAATTTTTTACGGTGCATGTTCATCATGGCATCAGGGATGAGGAAGCGGATAGAGATGAGGCTTTTGTAAAAGCCTTATGCCAGGAACTTAAGATTGGTTATAGTGCCTATCATTATGATGTAATATCTCTGGCAAAAAGCGAGGGGCTTTCTGAGGAGGAGGCGGGACGCAAGGTTCGCTATGAGGCCTTTATAAAAGCGTCAAGGGTATTTAGGTGTAATAAGGTTGCAATTGCACATAATAAAAATGATAATGCTGAAACAGTTCTTTTTAATATGTTTAGGGGAAGTGCAATAAAAGGGTTGACCGGTATAGATTCTATTATTACAATGAAAACGGATGAGGGTAGTATTACTATAATTCGTCCGCTTTTATCTGTAAGTAGAGAAGAAATTGAAGCCTATTTGGAAGAACATAATATACCCTATCAAGATGATTCCACTAATTTTAGTAACCTGTATACCAGGAATAAGATTAGAAACCAGCTGTTAAGCTATGCCAAGGATGAAATTAATAAAAATGTTATAGATAATATTACTAATGCATCAGGCCATATTAGTGAAGCATATGATTTTATTGAACAGTCTATTAAGGGGCGATATGAAACTATAGTCACTAAAAATGGTGCATCATTTGAATATGATAACAATGTTATAGAGCAGGAGCATATAGTAATTCAAAAGGGCATAGTAAGAAAGATACTGGGAGAGCTAGCAGGTAGCTTAAAGGATATTGAAGCTAAGCATGTGGAGGCTGTTCTATCGCTTTCTAAGAAGCAGGTTGGTAAAATGATACATCTTCCCTATGGTATGATAGCTTTTAGGGAATATGACAAAATCAGGGTATACATTGCATCTGATAAGACCAAAAATAACCAGCCAAGCATACATGAGGCAGAGATACTGAAGGATATATTAATACCTGGCAGAACAGACATAGATGAATCTAGTCTATATTTAGAGACTGAAGTCTTTGATTTTAAAATAAAGCGCTCATTTCCTAAAAATAGTTGTATGAAATGGTTTGATTATGATAAAATAGAAAATACTCTTAAACTAAGGACAAGAAAACCAGGGGATTACCTGCAGATAGACAGTCAGGGTGGAAGAAAGAAGCTTAAGGATTATTTTATAGATTTAAAAATCCCCAAGAATGAGAGAGACAGATTGCTACTGGTTGCTGATGGAAATCATATTATATGGATAATGGGATATGGCAATAGGATAAGTGAGAAATATAAAATCAGCGACAATACAAAGCGAATACTATCTATGATATTAATAAATGCAAAGGAGAAGAATAATGACAGATAATATTAAGGTTTTAATATCTGAAGAGCAGGTTAATGAAAGAATTATTGAGTTGGCAGAGCAGATTAGTAAGGATTATGAGGGAAAAAGTGTACATCTTGTCTGTATTCTAAAGGGCAGCGTATTTTTCTGCTGTGATTTAGCTAAAAGAATATCCCTACCAGTTACCATGGATTTTATGTCGGTATCTAGCTATGGTGATGAGAAGGTTAGTTCGGGAAGGGTTAAAATAGTGAAGGATCTTGATGAATCCATACAAGACAAGGAAGTTATTATTATAGAGGACATAATTGATTCTGGAAGAACGCTTGCATATTTGAATGAGCTTTTAGCCAGCAGATCGCCGGCCAGCTTGACTATCTGTACCTTGCTTGATAAGCCAGAGCGCAGGGTAACTGATGTGGATGTAAAATATGTTGGCTTTGAGATACCAGATGAGTTTGTTGTGGGATATGGTTTAGACTATCAGCAAAAATATAGAAATCTACCGTTTGTTGGAGTGGTATAAAGCTAAAGAATATATTTTATTGTGACATAAAATAATGTCGCAATAAACATATTATTTAGCATGAAATAATCCGTTTATTGCGGAAATATACTTAGTAGGAGGTTGTTAGGTGAGGAAACAAATGAAGGGATACGGCTTTTATTTAGTCATTCTAGCTATAATATTTTTTACGGTTTTCCTATCCGATAGTTTTGAAATAAATAATCAGAATGCATATAACCGTACCAACTTTATTCAAGATGTAGAAGCAGGTAGGGTTAGTTATGTTGATATATATCCTAATCAGGAACTGTATTCGGGAGAGGTAAGGGTAAGATTTACAGATCAGGAGCAGAGGGCAAGCTTCGATGCATTGGATGTAAGAGAAATAGAGAGTATTTTATATGAATCAGAAATAAATTACACTACTCATAAAATATCAAAGCCTAACTGGTTTCTATCTACAGTTCTACCATATATTCTCATTTTTATAGTGGTTATTGCGTTGTTTTCATTTCTATCAAATCAGGCGTCTGTGGGTGGTGGCAATAGCAAGGTCATGAATTTTGGAAAAAGCCGGGCTAAGATGACCACTGAGGATAATAAGAAGACGACTTTCAAGAATGTAGCAGGACTTGATGAAGAAAAGGATGAACTTAAGGAAATTGTTGATTTTCTAAAATCCCCCAAGAAATATATACAGGTGGGAGCTAGAATCCCAAAAGGAGTTCTTCTTGTAGGCCCCCCAGGAACAGGTAAGACTTTATTGGCGAAAGCAGTAGCTGGAGAGGCTGGGGTTCCGTTTTTCTCTATATCTGGTTCTGATTTCGTGGAAATGTTTGTTGGTGTGGGAGCATCCAGAGTAAGAGATTTATTTGAGGATGCAAAAAAGAACTCACCATGTATAGTATTTATTGATGAGATAGATGCGGTAGCAAGACGTAGAGGTACTGGAATGGGTGGCGGACATGATGAAAGAGAACAGACCTTAAATCAGCTGCTTGTGGAAATGGATGGTTTTGGTGTAAATGAAGGCATAATTGTAATGGCGGCCACTAACAGGGTGGATATATTAGATCCTGCCATACTCAGACCAGGACGTTTTGATAGAAAGGTTTCAGTGGGACGTCCCGATGTAAAAGGTAGGGAAGAAATTCTGAAAGTACATTCAAAAGGCAAGCCCTTAGGTGATGACGTGGATTTAAAGCAGATTGCTCAGACTACAGCTGGATTTACAGGGGCGGATTTGGAAAATCTGATGAATGAGTCAGCTATTGGAGCGGCAAGAGATAATAGAAACTTTATAAATAGTGAGGATATTAAGAAGGCATTTATAAAAGTTGGGATTGGTACTGAGAAAAAGAGCAAGGTTATCAGTGATAAAGAAAAGCGTATTACAGCCTATCATGAGGCCGGCCATGCGATACTCTTCCACCTACTACCAGATGTGGGACCTGTATATACAGTATCGATAATACCTACCGGAGGTGGGGCGGCTGGTTATACTATGCCCTTACCTGAAAAGGATGAAATGTTCCATACTAAGGGAAGAATGCTTCAGGAGATTATTGTGGGTCTGGCTGGAAGAGCCGCCGAGGAGCTTGTTCTTGATGATGTAACTACAGGGGCTTCTCAGGACATCAAGGTGGCAACAAAGACCGCCAGGGCTATGATTACTCGCTATGGTTTTTCTGAAGAAATAGGAATGGTTAATTATGAGCAGGATGAGGATGAAGTCTTTATCGGCAGAGACTGGGGACACACCAGAAGTGTAAGTGATAATGTAGCTAATAAGATAGATGAGGAAGTTCGTAATATTATAGATGAGTGTTATCAGGAAGCAAAGAGAATTCTAATTGAGAATAGAGATAAACTCGATGCCTGTGCAGATCTATTAATTCAAAAGGAACGTATTAATAGGGATGAGTTTGAAGCTTTATTTGAGACTGAAGCACAGGTCGATTTGTAGAAAATGACGAAAAATAACATCGATTTTTGTAAAGTTTGTGCAGACTTATAATAGTTCACATGCTATACTATATGAGTAAACCCCAATACATTATATAGTTTTTTGCTACACCCCCATAAGTAACAAAATACCTTCTCCAAAAAAGGACAGTCGTAACTGTCCTTTTTTACTGTATTACTTTAAGTGCTTTTTACAAGTAAATGTACTTTATGGTATATAAAATTATTAAAGATAATCTGAAAAAATATGAGCATATTAGAGTATTATTAAGATTCTATAAATATCTTCAGCATCGAGAGAAGGAAAGGAATATATATGCTTTTACGTTATAATAATTTCCTAAAATATATCCTACTATTCTTAATAGGTGGCTTTGCTTATGGAGGGATTGAGATTATTTTTAGAGGTTACTCACATATATCTATGATGATTGCCGGAGGAATCTGCTTTATATTAATAGGATTAATCAATGAGGTTTTTCCTGACGATATTGCTTTTATAAAGCAGATGGCCATATCCGCAATAATTATTACAGTAGTTGAATTTATAACTGGTCTTATAGTTAATGTATGGCTTGGTCTTAAGGTTTGGGATTATTCTGAGCTAAGGTTTAATTTTATGGGGCAAATATCTATGCTTTACACTTTAATATGGTTCCTTCTATCTCCCTTAGCCATTATAATGGATGACTATATTAGATATTATATATTGGGAGAGGAAAGGCCTAAATATAAGATGTACTAAAGTTCTGTTATCAGCTATAATCATCCTTAACAATTTTTATTATTCCTGTTACATTTGCAGTTTTAAGTAGCAAATATAAGAGGGTGACCTCTACTGGAAGAAGAATTAGTGCCTTGAGGGCTCTTATTGGTAGTAGAGCAATAAAGCTGTTGCCGTATAATATTGTCAACCAGAAGGTATTCAAAATAAGGCTTATGGCTACTAGATGTACGAGCTTGGCTATAATTATTCTCGTAAGACTTATAGGTTTTTTGTATAGAATCATACCGTATATGACCCCAGTTAGTATTGCACTTAATGTAAAACCAAAGAAAAAGGGGCCTGTTGGCTTAATAATAAATGTTAATATATCTAATGCAGCGCCATAGATGGCACCTACCACAGGTCCAAAGAGATAGTATGCGAATTCATTTGGTAGAAAATTAAAGGTGATCTTAATTGTTTCTGTAGGCATATAAGTGAAATAGCCTAGAACAATAGAAATTGCAGCTAGCAGGCCAAGTACTGCAATGCATATTACTTTCTTAAGTTCATTATATGATGAGCGAAAGAGGCTCAAATTTTTGCGCATATAAAATCCTCCTTAAGTATACTAGATATTACAATGGAAAAATTATATCATACTATGATACAATATGTGTAACAAAAATAAAAAAAAGGAATTAAGATAACAATGAAGATATTACTAGTGTCTGTTGATGCAAAATTTATTCATACTAACCTTGCAGTTCATAGTCTAACATCATATTCAGATAAATACAAGGAAAATATTCATATAGCCCAATATTCAATAAACCATACCAAGGAGGAGATATTAAGGGGAATATACCTTCATGGTGCTGATATCGTTGCATTCTCATGCTATATTTGGAATATAGATATGATAGTAAGTATAATTGAAAGCTTAAAAAAAGTACAACCCCAGGTTAAGATATGGTTTGGTGGGCCTGAGGTATCTTATAATCCCAAGGATTGTTTATTAAAATATAAGGACTTAGATGGTATAGTTATTGGAGAAGGTGAACAAACCTTTTATGAACTTATAGAGTATTATCTTGAGTGCGGTAAGGAAATGGAGGATATACGGGGCCTTGCCTTTAAGAAGAGTGCGAGGAGAGAGGTCATCGGCAACAGTAATGAAGATTCCATAATCCAAACACAAGCACGGGAAGCTATATCTTTAGATGAAATCCCCTTTGCATATTCTGATATAGAAAGTCAAAGAAATAAGATAATATATTATGAGAGTAGTCGCGGATGTCCATATACATGTAGCTATTGCCTATCATCAGCACATAGGGGTGTAAGATTAAGGAATCTAGATCTTGTAAAAAAAGAATTGAAGATATTGCTTGATCATAATGTACCACAGATAAAATTTGTTGATAGAACATTTAATTGTAATAAAGAGCATGCTATGGAGATATGGAGATTTATTAAGGAGCATGACAACGGTATAACAAATTTCCATTTTGAGATTACAGCTGATTTGTTAACTGATGAAGAACTAAACATTTTAAAAAACTTAAGACCAGGCCTTGTTCAGTTTGAAATCGGGGTTCAGACCACAAATCCAGTTACTATGGACGCTATCAGAAGAAAGGTAGACTTTAATAAGCTGGCTGAACGTGTAAGGCAAATTAAAAGTGGCAACAATATTCATCAGCACCTGGATCTTATTGCAGGGCTACCCTGGGAGGACTATTCTTCTTTTGAGAAATCATTCCAGGATGTATACAAGCTTAAGCCCGACCAACTTCAGCTTGGCTTTCTAAAGGTTCTTAAGGGCTCTATGATGGAAGAGGAATGTAAGCAACATGGGATTGTCTATAATAATGAACCTCCCTATGAGGTGCTTTACACAAATCATCTATCCTACGATGAAATAATAGAGCTAAAGGGCATCTGTAGTATGGTGGAGGTATATTATAATAGTGGCCAATTTGCCTATACCATGGAATATTTGGAGCATTATTTTGATAGCCCTATGAAGCTGTATGCTTCCCTTTATCATTATTATGAGGAGAGGGGCCTTTATAGTCTGGCTCATTCAAGGGTTAGACGATATGAGATTTTATTAGACTATTACAATGAAAGACTAGCAGGTGAATACGAAAAAGATAGAAATGCATTTAAGGAAATTCTTCTGTATGACTTGTGCTTAAGAGAGGCATTAAGAAACAGACCTGATTATATAGGTGAGCCTATACCTTATAAAAGCTATAGACTAATAATTGATAAGTATAGGCTTAATAAATCTAGGATTCATCTTGAGAAATTTAAATATGATGTGGTAGAATCGGCTAAACAAGGTAAAGCTATTGAGAAAGAAGCTATAATTTTATTTGATTATGATAGCAGAGATCCTATAACTAATTCAGCTAGAGTTCAAGTTATAAAAGATTTCTCGTTATAGTATTTAAATTAACTATAAAATAAAAAATCCCTGCTTTATTAAAGAGATGGGGTATGCCGGCTAATAATATGAGGAAAAGTATATGACGAATATTCGAATATCAAAAAAAGAAAAGGAGAAAATCCATAATATAATAGAGGCACTTAACAGAGAGTACGGTACAGAGAATCGGTGCTTTCTAGATCACGAAACACCCTGGCAACTACTAATAGCCACTATATTAAGTGCTCAGTGTACAGATGAGAGGGTGAATCAGGTTACAGCAAAGCTCTTTGTTAAATATCCCAGTCTTGAGGATTTTGCATATGCAGATATTAAAGAACTGGAAAAGGATATTCACTCCACAGGCTTTTACAGGAATAAGGCAAAGAACATTATTGCCTGCGCCCTTAGGCTGATAACCGATTATGGTGGTGAGGTTCCTAGAGATATTGAGGATTTAGTAAGTCTTGCAGGTGTTGGAAGAAAAACTGCCAATGTAATTCGAGGTAACATCTACAATGAACCAAGTATTGTAGTAGATACACATGTAAAAAGAGTATCCAATCGTCTCGGTATCACCAAGGAAGAGGATCCGGTAAAGATAGAATTTGATTTAATGAAGAAGCTCCCAATGGAGCAGTGGATACCATATAATATACAGATTATTACCCATGGAAGAAGTATTTGTAGTGCAAGAAGTCCCAAGTGCGAGCAGTGTTTTTTGAGAGATTACTGTACATATGGGAAGCAGTTATATAAGGATAAAAGAAAATAAAACAAAATGAAGAATTACCCTTGAATGATAGGATAAAATAAATTAGAATATATAACATAGTTTATGGTATAATCAAAAATTACAAAGCTGCATCCTACTTGGATCCTATAATTTCTTCTAATTTCAGCATTAGGGAGTCTTTGTCCCTGATGGATGAAGAAGAAATCTTATCAATAAGTAGGTTGAGTTTATCAGATAAGCCTTGCTCCTTATATATTTTGGCCAGTAGTTCAAAAGATTTATGGACATCTGTTCCACATTCTAGGGCGGTTTCTAATACATTAAGAGCATCCTGGTGGTAGCCTTTTTTATATAAGAGTTCAGCCCATTTATGTAGGACTGATACCAAAACAGTATAATTGTTGTCATATTCAATAAGCGCATTTATATTAGATACACCGTATTTTAACTTTAAATCAGTATTTGAATAACCGCTTAAATTGAGTATTTTTTTATGAGAATGTGAAAGAATAATATCACGATATGAATTAATAGTTTGGTCTGGATTATCATCCAAAGGTAACCTGTCAAAAGGAATAGATATATAGTTTAAGCTAGATATATCTCCTCTGCGGGTCTGGTTTGCCAGGGTTTCCTTTTTCAAGAATTCATCCTTTTTCTTTCTAGATAGCCTATTGGTCTTGCCTATCTCATAATTCAACCAAACAACAAATATAAGAAGTAAACTTATTGAAACAAATTGAACCACAGGTTATACACGACCTTTCCATATATGTCTAAATAAAATGTAAAAAAGAAGAAGGTGAAAACATGATTAATTGGCATAACAAGAGAACTAAAAAAATCATATCAACAATTATAATTATACTTGTTGTTCTTTCAATGACTGTGCCGACAATACTAAGTATATTTAATTAATATACATAATTCAATATGAATTGTCAATGAAGCAAGATTTTCTTGAATCTTCTTGAGATTGTGTTACAATAGGGGAACATAATTAATATAGAATGATTCTAACAAAAAAGTGAGGAGAAATCCTCCGTTGTCAGTAGATTTAAAAAAATAATATAATGAGTGAGGATAAATCCTCCGTTGTTAGTAATGTTAAAAAAATAATATATTGAGGAGGATTAGTATGGAAAGGCGCGTGACACATTACTACGCACTAATAATTTTGACCATTTCCTTTGTGTTATTTGGAAATGACTTATGTGTATATGCGGCCAATAGCAATACCATAACTAAGGGTGTTTTTATAGACGAGGTTGATGTTAGCGGCTTGACAGCTAAAGAGGCCGAGAATAAAGTTAATGAATTTGTTAACGAGCTGAGAGAAAGAGAAATATCAATCAGGGTAGGCGAAAACACTGTAACAGCTAAGCTTGGAGATTTAGGTTATGAACATAAGATAAATGATGTCATAGATAAAGCGTTTGAGCTTGGAACTACTGGCAACTTAATTAAAAGATATAAGGATTTAAAGGATATTGCCCAAGGGGGTATTAGTTATCCTATTGAATTTACGATAAATAGTAATCATATTAGAGAGTTTGTATCCACTAAGGCATCAGAGTTTAATGTCGAGCCAGTAAATGCTACTGTATCACGGAGTAATGGTAAAATGATCTATACAGATCATATCCTGGGCAGAAGAGTAGACGTAGAGACTACAGTTTCAGATATAGTAGATACAATATTAAATTCCTGGAATAGAAATGATATCGTGTTGGATGCACATATGGAGGATGTTGCCCCTATATATACTAGGGATGTGGTTGAGCTATGTAATACTCTGTTGGGTAGTTTTAGTACTGAGTACGCGGATTCTGCTGAAGGGCGGGCCGCAAATCTTGCCAATGGGGCGAGGCTAATCAATAATGCTCTTATTTATCCCGGAGAGGTATTTTCTGCTTATGAATATCTGGCGCCTTTTAACGGGAAAAACGGTTATTATGTAGCTGGGGCATATTCTAAGGGTAAGGTTATTGATAGTGTAGGTGGAGGAGCATGTCAGGTTACCACCACTTTGTATAATGCAGTCTTAAAGGCGGAATTGGAGATAGTAGAGCGACAGGCTCATTCTATGACCATAAGCTATGTAGATTTGTCTAGAGATGCAGCCATAGCAGGTACCTATAAGGACTTAAAATTTAGGAATAACACTGACGTTCCTATCTTAATACAGGCATATACAAAGGGTCGCAAGATCACATTTAATATATGGGGACATGAAACAAGAGATGTTGACAATAGAAGAATTGAGTTCGAGACTAGAGTATTATCTGAGACGCCACCACCTGCTGATGTGATTGAAGAAGATCCAACAAAACCTGTAACCTATAGAAAGGTTACACAGTCAGCTCATACAGGATATAAGGCTGAACTATATAAGGTGATATATGAAAATGGTGTAGAAGTGGGCCGGACTCTTATAAATAAAAGTAATTATATACCTGCTCCTAGATATATTACTGTTGGAACCAAAGAGGTTGAAACTGTCCCTAACATTCCTGAAGGTTCTGATATAGAAGATGATGCTAATAATGAGCAGAAAGTTGGCAGCAATTTGGAAGATAATCAAGAAGATTTAAGTATACAAGAAGATAATTTGACGAATCCTGATGAGCAAGTCCAAGGGGACATCTATTGGGATTCAGAATGGGATGAGGAAGGTCCGGAGGATGATTAAGCTTTTATTTTTGGGAGGTATCTTATGAAGGTGGGGAAGATACCTGAGACAATCCTAAAAAGATCTGTTTTAAAACAAATCAAGCATAGAAGAGAAGAAGTACTGGTAGGTCCAGCTATTGGAGAGGACTGCAGTATAATTGGTCTTGATGGTGATGAGGTATTTGTGATGTCTACAGATCCTATTACCGGAACAGTACAGGATATTGGGACTCTTGCTGTTCATATAACAGCAAACGATATAGCTTCAAGCGGAGCAGAGGTAATAGGTATAATGCTTTCAATATTATTACCTGAGGACACTTCTGAAGCCGAGCTTAAGAATATGATGTCTGAGGTGGATAAGGTCTGTGAACAGCTGAGTATAGAGGTGCTTGGTGGACATACAGAGGTTACAAGAGCAGTAAATCAACCTATTGTTACTGTGACTGGTATCGGAAAGATGAAGAAGTCTGATATGGTTAAAACATCAGGATCTAAGGTCGGACACGAGATTGTTATGACTAAATGGGCAGGGCTAGAGGGTACTGCTATCTTAGCAAAAGCTAAGGAGCAGGAGCTACTGACTAAGTACTCGGCGGATTTTATTAAGGAAGCTCAAAAAATGCTTAACTATATTTCAGTTGTTCCTGAGTCTAAGATTGCTATGAAGGTAGGGGTTACCTCCATGCATGATGTTACAGAGGGTGGTATATTCGGAGCCCTATGGGAAATAGGAGCTGCTGGAGGGGTTGGCCTTGAGGTGAATTTACAGAAAATACAGTTAAGGCAGGAGACAGTAGAAATCTGTGAGTTTTTTGACCTTAATCCATATATGCTTATATCAAGTGGATGTATGCTAATTGTTACTGATAGTGCAAATTTATTAGTTGACAGGTTGAGAGCGGAAGGGATAGCGGCTGCTGTAATCGGACGTATAACAGAAGGCAATGATAGAATTGTTATAAACGGTGATGAAATAAGATATCTAGAGCCACCAAAGACCGATGAATTATATAAGGCCATGTAGACTAATATTATGTTGAAGTATTATATGTCGCCGATGAAAGTGCCATAAAAATGTCACAGGAAGGAGAGGGGAACATGAGAGAGAAGATACTAGCAGCTATTGATAAGAATAGTAGATTGTCTGCAACAGATTTGGCTATGATGCTTGGAACTAATGAGGAAGAGGTTGCTACAATTCTAAAAGACCTAGAAGATGAGCATATTATATGTGGATATCCCACCTTGATAAATTGGGATAAGGTTAAGTGTGAAAGGGTTACAGCTCTAATAGAAGTGAAGGTTACCCCCCAAAGAGGATTAGGATTTGATAAGATAGCAGAGAGAATCTATCAATTTGATGAAGTTCAATCAGTATATCTTATGTCTGGTGGATTTGACCTTACAGTTATAATTGAAGGTAAGACTATGAGGGAGGTCGCTAATTTTGTAGCGGCTAAGCTGGCACCTATGGATGCGATTCAAAGTACGGCTACACATTTCGTATTAAAAAAATATAAAGAGCATGGTCTGCCTCTTGTACAGATTAAGCAGGATGAAAGGATGTTGATTAGCCCTTGAGAGATCCATTATCAAAAAATGTAGTTAATATCAAACCATCAGGTATAAGAAAATTCTTTGATATAGTTAGTGAGATGAAAGACGCCATATCCCTTGGAGTGGGCGAGCCGGATTTTGACACCCCTTGGCATATTAGAGAGGAAGGGATCTATTCGCTTGAGAAGGGTAGAACCTTTTATACGTCAAATTCAGGACTTAAGGAATTAAAGATCGAAATATGTAACTATCTACATAGGAGATTTGACTTACAGTATAATTATGAAAGTGAGACTCTTGTAACTGTAGGAGGAAGTGAAGCTATTGATCTGGCTCTTCGTGCTATGATTGATCCTGGTGATGAGGTTCTTATACCTCAGCCATGCTATGTATCATATCATCCTTGTACTATACTTGCAGGAGGAGTACCTGTAGTAATAGAGCTTAAGGGTGAAAATGACTTTAAGTTAACTAGGGAGGAGCTAATATCTGCTATTACAGACAAAACAAAGATATTATTTCTAGCATTTCCAAACAATCCTACTGGAGCTGTCATGGATTATGATGATCTTAAGGCTATTGTAGATATAATAATAGAGAAGGATCTGTATGTAATATCTGATGAGATATATTCAGAGCTATCCTATGGTAAGAAGCATGTATCCATAGCTTCTTTTCCTGGAATGAAAGAGCGTACTATTGTAATCAATGGCTTTTCAAAATCCTATGCTATGACTGGCTGGAGGCTAGGATATGCTACTGGCCCGGCTAATATTATTGAGCAAATGACCAAGATACATCAGTTTGCAATAATGTGTGCCCCTACTACTAGTCAATATGCTGCAATTGAAGCATTAAAAAATGGGGACTCTGATGTAGAGATGATGAAAGATGCATATGATAAGCGCAGGAGGTTTCTTGTGCAGTCATTTAATAATATGGGACTTACATGCTTTGAACCCTATGGAGCCTTCTATGTATTCCCAAGCATTAAAAGCTTAAATATGACATCAGATGAATTTGCTACGCAGCTTCTTATGGAGGAAAAGGTTGCTGTTGTTCCTGGAACCGCATTTGGAGCTTGTGGAGAGGGATATTTGAGGATATCCTATGCTTATTCCATAGATAATCTTAAGATAGCTATGGAGAGAATTGAAAGATTTGTAAAAAAACACCAAACAAGCTAGTGTGTATTATGCTACACTATGTTATAGCTTATAACTTAAGTGAATGTAATAAACTAAGGATTAGCTTTTTGGGATACTTAGGAGGTATACTAGAATGGCTACAATTAATGTGGATCATATCAATCCTTTTTTTAATAGCATCTTCAAAAATATTTAAAGAAATGTGCTTTATAGATTCCAAGATTGGAAAGCCTTATATAAGGGAACCTATTTTCCTGGATAATACTATACTGATTATCATAGGCTTTACAGGAAAAATGAAGGGGCAAGTGATGATAGCCTTTGAACAAGAGATTGCTTTAGATATTGCATCGAAGATGATAATGATGCCCGTCACCGAGATGGATGAATTCGCCAAGAGTGCTATTAGTGAACTGGGAAATATGATCTTAGGAAATGCTGCTACTATCTTTTCGACTCAAGGAATTGCTATAGATATAACACCGCCTACTGTAGGAACTGGTACTATGTCATTTACCTATTCCCATACTAGAAATATATGCATTCCTTTCATATATGAAGAAGATAAAAAGATAGAAATCAATATAGCAATTAAAGGTGATTGATCTTGAACATTATATTACTAGAGCCGGAAATTCCCGCAAATACCGGTAATATTGGAAGGACCTGTGTGGCTACAGGTACCAGACTACACTTAATTGAGCCAATGGGATTTCGTATAAATGATAAACAGATAAAAAGAGCTGGCCTTGATTACTGGGATGATTTAGACCTAACTGTCTATGATAACTACGATGATTTTTTAGTGAAAAACAATTATCCTAAGATATATATGGCTACAACAAAGGCAGCCAAGACTTATAGTGAGGTTAGCTATGAGCCTGACTGCTATATAATGTTTGGAAAAGAGAGTGCTGGAATACCAGAGGAGTTATTGCTTACTAACAAGGAGAATTGTATCCGTATACCGATGGTTAAGGAGATAAGATCATTAAATCTTGGCAACAGCGCGGCAATCATTTTATATGAAGCTCTAAGACAGAATAATTTTAAAGGCATGAATACTATAGGCAGTCTTCATCATCATAAGTGGAATGAAGTGTATTAAATTGAAAGGGTTAATAATAGTTTATTAGCTCTTTTTTTATTCTGCGGATTTTGATAGGGAAAATATAAATTCTGTACCCACTCCCTCTGTACTAATAACGTTGATATTTTCATTATGTGATTGAATTATTTCCTTTGATATAGATAGACCAAGGCCGGTACCCTTCTTATCTCGGCCTCTGGATACATCTGTCTTATAGAAACGATCCCATATCTTTTTAACAGAATCCTTTGATATTCCTATACCATAATCCTTAACTGATACAAATATTTTCTCGCCTCTTTCTTCGGTTGACACCTTGATTTGTGAATTGTTATGGCTAAATTTTATAGCATTATCTATAAGATTATACAGTACTTGTTGTATTTTTCCGATGTCGGCATCCACATAGGTTTCATTAGCAAAGAAAACAAGGTTAAGTGTAATCTTTTTATTTCTGCAAGCTCCCTCAAAGCTCTCAGCTGTCTTCTTTATAATTGGGTTGATATCAAAGGACACGATATCAAGTAAGGAGCTTCGGTTATCGAATCTATTTAACTCCAATAGACCAGAAGTTAATTTGTTCAATCTTTCTGTTTCGTCAACAATTATATTAAGATACTTATCCTGCATATCAGATGGAATGGTCCCATCCATGATAGCTTCCGCATAGCCCTTAATTGAGGTTAAGGGAGATCTAAAATCATGGGAGATGTTAGCAACGAACTTCTTCTGATAATCATCCAGCTTACTGATTTCTTCCGCCATATATGAAAGAGCTGCACTTAGATCCCTGTATTCACTAAGTCCTTTAATATTTAGCTTATATCCATAATTCCCTGAGCTATACTCCATGGCGGCCTGCATGAGATTCTTCAGAGGCTTAGCCGTTATATAGTATATATAAAGGAATATTGCCAGTGATAAAGGGAAGAAGAAAAGAAAGCATATATTTACAATATCGAGATATATAATAGTCCTATCCTCAATTTCGCTCATAGGAGAATGGAGAACAATATAACCTCTAAGCTGGAAATTATAATCAATTCTATGAATTATACTTAACATGGGCTCATATAGCAAACCATTAAGTATAATGTTTTCATGCATATTTTCATTTAAAAAATTGGGATCAATATCATTAATGTTTACATTATTTGATGACAATAGATTAGAGGAATCAGCCACAATTTTTCCATCCCGATTCACAATCCATACACGGATATTTAGATAATTATCAATGGAGTTAAATTGAGAGGCAATGTCATCCATAGGGCTGTTCTCTTCAAATAAATTTCCCTTGTATACATTGGCTATTAATGAAGCTTCTTTATATAAAAGATTAACTTGATCCCTTTTTAGTTTATCTTTCAGCAGAGACATACCATAGGTGTTTAGAAATACAAATACAGCCACAACTGAAATTAGAAAACATATTATTAGTCTAGACCATAAGGTTTTTCTCATAGTATCCCCCTGCCTTTCCTGATATTTTCTATTGCCTTATTTTCTGAGGTTTCGCACCTCGAATTTATAGCCTATTCCCCATACAGTAGAAAGGCTCCATGCATTATGGTCCTTTATCTTTTCTCTAAGCCTTTTAATATGTACATCAACTGTTCTTGTGTCACCATAATATTCATAGCCCCAGATATGATCAAGAAGCTGCTCTCTTGTAAAGACCTGATTGGGATTAGAAGCTAGAAAATAAAATAGCTCTAGCTCCTTAGGTGGCATATCTATATTTTTGCCATAATATTGTACGGAGTAGTTACTAATGTTAATAATCAAATCAGGATATTTAACGTATTCACCGGTAAGCTTTTCGCCTTCTTCTTCATCGACGGTGGGATTAAAACGTCTTAGTACAGCCCGAACTCTTGCTACCAACTCCTTGGAATCAAAGGGCTTTATGACATAATCATCTGCTCCTAGCTCTAGGCCAAGAACCTTATCAAAGATTTCGCCCTTGGCTGATAGCATTATAATAGGCACCTTAGATACTTTGCGTATCTCACGGCATACCTCATACCCATCAATACCCGGTAACATAAGATCCAATAATATTAGGTCTGGTCTATAGGATTCAAATTCCCTAATAGCTGCCTCTCCATCATGTACAATCTTTGTATCAAAGCATTCCTTAGTAAGATATAGGGAGATGAGCTCCGCTATATTCACATCATCATCAACAATAAGTATTTTCTGCTTAGAAATCATCCAAACCTCCTAGATAAATAATAAAGTATTGTATCAAACAACGGAGGTTTTACCTCC
>JAAYPG010000105.1 GCA_012519905.1 Clostridiales bacterium
AGGATTAAGCTATGGCAGAGTGCATAGTAATTGCGGATGACTTAACCGGTGCCAATGCTACAGGTGTATTGCTAAGAAATTCTAATTATAATGCTTATACCGTTTTAAACTCTGAACGTTTGGATTTAAAGCTTTTATCTGACAGTGATTGTATTATATACCCCACCGATAGCAGGGCAATAGATAAATCAATTGCATATAATCGTGTTTATAATGTGGCCAAGCTTTTGAAAAATGATAATGTAAAAGTATATTCCAAGCGTGTTGACAGTACATTAAGAGGCAACCTAGGATGTGAGACTGATGCAATTTTAGATGCTTTGGGAGATGAATTTTTGGCCATAGTGGCCCCCTGTTTTCCTGAAGCAAATCGTATAGTTTCCGGTGGCTATATGCTAGTAAATACAGTCCCTCTTCATAAGACGGCCGCTGCCACAGATCCTAAAAATCCAGTGAAAACCTCCTCTGTAAAAGAGGTGTTTGAGCAGCAAACTAAATACCCTGTTGCATCACTATTTATTGGTGACATTATGAAGGGAAAAGAACATATTGCAGATAAAATCAATGAGTTCAAACAAGAGGGTTATAGGATTATTATCTTTGACTGTATCTCCAAGGAGGACTTAGATGTAATTGCTAGCGGTGTAATAGAGAGCAACATTAACTTTGTTGCTGTCGATCCTGGTACATTTACCGCAACAATTTCAAGAAAACTTATTACTCCTAACGAGGCCCAAAGTAAGAATAAGGTTTTGGCAACCATCGGCAGTGTCAATGAAGTAGCAAAGCTACAAGTGGACGAGCTCTTTTTAGCCCAAAAATTTTACAATGTATTTGTAAATACCAGAGAGCTGGTTGAAAGCACAGACAGAAGAAGTAAAGAAATAAATCGTGTTGTGAATGAAATCATTGACAACTGCTCTGATTACGAGGTCTGTACAGTTATCGGTGATGGCATTATGCCTGAGAACAGGTTGGATCTTCATAGTTATGCCAAACGATTTAATGTAACCACAGAGGATATAAGTAATATTATTAATAATTCACTGGCGGAAATAACCTATCAGATTTTAACTAAGAACTACAACTTTAAAGGCCTTTATACTAGTGGCGGTGATATAACAGTTGCAATAAGCAGAAGATTTCAGACCTATGGTATTCGTTTGCTGGATGAAGTTGTTCCTTTAGCCTCCTATGGCGAATTTATTGGAGGTGACTTTAATGGATTAAATGTAGTTACAAAAGGAGGTATGGCTGGAGATAAATATGCCTTAAATCAATGTATTCATTATCTGAAGGAAAAACTATACATGTAGTTCTATGGATAGTTCTATACAAGATAAAGGATATTTAGGTAAAGAATTATAGAACATATTAAAAATACGTTACGAAGAAAGGAAGGTTGATTTATATGAAACCATTAATTGCTATTCCATTAGGCGATCCCGCCGGAATCGGCCCCGAAATTGTTGTAAAATCAATTGCAAATAAGGATGTCTTCCAAGCAGCCCGTTGTGTTATTATTGGGGACAAAAAAGTAATAGAAGACGCTATTGAATTTACAAAAATACCATTAAAAATAAATGTAATTAATAAGCCCAGCGAAGGATTGTTCGAGGAAAATATCTTAAACTTAATTGATTTGGATAATGTGAACATGGATGAATTCAAGCTTGGTCAAGTAAGTGGAATGTGCGGAAAGGCAGCCTATGATTATATAGCTAAAAGTATTGAGCTGGCCAATGCAGGTGAAGTAGATGCTGTATCCACTACCCCAATTAATAAGGAATCTTTAAAAGCAGGTAACATAGATTTTATTGGTCATACTGAGATATTCGGTGCTTTGACTAATACTGAGGATCCTCTTACCATGTTTGAGGTTCGTGGAATGAGAGTCTTCTTCTTAACTCGACATGTATCCTTAAGAGAAGCTTGCGACCTAGTTACAAAAGACAGAATTAAGGACTATGTTAAAAGATGTAAGGACATGTTAAAAACTCTTGGTGTTACTGAGGGAACTATGGCTGTAGCAGGGCTAAATCCTCATAGCGGCGAGCATGGATTGTTTGGATATGAAGAAGTAAATCACGTGACTCCTGCTGTTAAAGAAATGCAGGCTGAAGGCTATGATGTTGTTGGTCCAATAGGAGCAGATTCAGTATTTCATATGGCATTACAAGGTCGCTTTAACAGTGTTCTATCCCTATATCATGATCAAGGACATATTGCTACAAAAACCTTAGATTTTGATAGAACCATTGCAATCACAGGTGGTATGCCAATCCTTAGAACATCTGTTGATCATGGAACCGCATTTGATATAGCGGGAAAAGGAATAGCCAGTGAAATAAGTATGGTAGAAGCTATCCTTTTAGGAGCAAAGTATTCCCCAAATTTCACAAAGCAATCTTTATAAGAAAGGTTAAATGAAAGGAGAGGTATTATGGAAGTATCAGGTTCTCAGATGTTAATAGGATTGGGGATAGGAATAATTGCTCTTATCCTTATGATTTTGAAAACAAAAATTCATGTATTTTTAGCTTTAATTATCGCCTCTGTTATAGTAGGCATAGTAGGCGGCCTTGAACCCTCTGCAACCATCGGCGCTATTACTTCAGGTTTCGGTGGCACCTTAGGAAGTATCGGTATCATTATTGGTTTAGGTGTTATGATGGGAAAAATGCTTGAATTATCAGGTGCCGCGGAGAAAATGGCTCTAACCTTCCTGAAGCTGTTTGGTAAGGGACGCGAGGAATGGGCTCTTTCAATCACAGGTTTCTTAGTATCCATTCCAATCTTTTGCGATTCAGGGTTTGTTATCCTATCACCACTGGCAAGAGCTCTTTCAAAGAAAACAAAAAAATCTATAATAACTTTATCAATAGCTCTAGCATCAGGACTTGTTATTACTCACTCACTTATCCCCCCTACTCCCGGTCCTTTGGGCGTAGCAGGAACCTTTGGTGTGGATGTAGGTCAGTTTATACTTCTAGGAATATTTTTATCTATTCCAATGGTGATTGCAACCACTATATATGCTAAGTTTATGAATAAGAAGATATATCAATTACCAGGTGATGAGCCAGACACATGGGTAAGACCAAAATATCAAGATCCAACATATGAAAATATATTTGATTCAGATCACAAGACACCATCGGCTTTTCTATCTTTCTTACCGCTTATAGTACCAATCGTACTGATATTACTTAATACAACATTAAAAGCGATGAATCTAACAGATGGATTTTATGAGGCTTTGATTTTCCTTGGTGAACCGGTTATCGCTGTTGCCATAGGATTAGTAATAGCAATCTATACATTGACAGTAGGTCAAAAGAGAAAAGACGTTATCAATCAATTAGAGGATAGCATGAAGTCAGCTGGTATTATCATCTTTGTAACCGGAGGTGGCGGTGCCTTAGGTCAAGTAATTAAGACTGCAGGCGTAGGCAATTATATTGCAGAGGGGATGGCTGCTACAGCAATTCCAGTAATTATCCTACCCTTTATCATCGCAACCCTAGTTCGATTCGTTCAAGGATCAGGAACAGTGGCTATGATTACAGCAGCAGGAATTACAGCCCCAATCGTTGAAGCTGCAGGTGGAAACATGCTACTAGGTGCATTTGCAGCATGTATAGGTTCATTATTCTTCTCATACTTTAATGATAGCTTTTACTGGGTAGTAAATAGATTAAGCGGTATCACGGAGACTAAAGAACAGATACGTGTATGGTCCATAACTACAACCATTGCCTGGGCAATTGGTTTTGTCGAACTATTAGTCCTCAATATATTTATGTAACCAGCTGGGCTTGTAGTAAAACGATTATAAAATAAGATAGGGTTTATAAAGCACTACTTACATGAATAATAGCTCATGTAAGTAGTGCTTCTTTATATCATTCTAACATGGTAACACTATTCTTCCCGTTCTTTTTTGATTTATAGAGGGCCTCATCAACACGTTTTAGTACATCATTATAATCCCTGTCTTCAGCTGTAAAGAAAGAAATACCTAATGACACAGTTACATTTATTTTACTATCCATAACAGGAATCTCTAACAAAGATATTCTCTCAAGAAGTTTATTACCGTAGCCGATAGCATGTTCTTTATTAAGTCCTGGAAATATGCATATGAACTCATCTCCACCCCATCGTATTATCTGGTCATAGCTCCTTATAAATCCCTTAATTGTGCTGACTGTCTCTTTAAGAACAAGGTCCCCTACATTATGACCGAACCTATCATTTATATATTTAAAATCGTCAATATCAAACATCATAATAGCGGCGCTTTCCTTTGTTTGATTAAATAACTTATAGTAGGAGCTTAGAAGCTGAATACCGTATCTTCTGCTGGAAGCATTGGTTAGAACATCCATATTCATCTCCTTCTCTAAGGATTTGGTCGAATTGGATAAACGTCTCCTATCAGTCGAGTAAATCAACATAAAGCCACATAATAACACCAGCAGAATATAGCTTAATAATCTTATAACCGATTCGCTAGTTAATGAAAGTATGTCCTCATTAATATCCCCAGCATAATTGTCAATATCCGCCAAGTCAACTCCCATGGCTATTATCCAATCATAATCCTTATATAGTCTTGCATAAGCAATCTTCTCTGATATCTGAGAGCTATCTGGGTCACTTAGATAATAATTTACAAACAGTTCCCCCTTCTCTTTAACACCTTCAAGTTCCTCTAGATAGGGCTTATTACCCCTTCCATCCTCACTATCTGTTGATATATATGTACCCTCTATATCAGGTTGCTTTGGGTATATTCTACTTATGGCATAATCCTTCCCACCTTCATAGTTAATAACCTCTTTAACCCATATATAAGAATCATTGGAGAACCTACGCCTTCTAATATTATCTTCTATCTCTGCCTTTACAGTCCCATCGATATATGCTTTACTGACACCAAATACTCCCTCAATATTGCCCTTTTCTATTACAATATATGAGGATAAGATATATTTCAAGCTATCCAAAGTGCTGTCAATAGAATCTGTATAAAGGCCAGAAGGATCATACAATACGCTATTTGTTGACTTATTCCATAAAAAGGCCGTCCACAGATTTGAATTTATATCTTGATCAAATCTATCTATATAGAATTGAACAAACTCATCCTCAGATAAATACAATTCCTCTTCAATTCTTCTTTTTCGAACTTCTGTATTTCTTTTATAACTCTCATATTTAGCTTCTCTTAGGCTATCTATTTCTAAAAAAACATTGTCAATCGTATCCTTAAGAAACTCCTTCTTAATATCTATTATAACCTTCTTGGTTTGCACCAAAAAGATATCTTTTGTACTGTTATGCGACAAAAGATGAAGATATATTACAACCAAACATATTATAATGGCTGCAATAATTGTTAAAATACTATATTTATTCTTCATATTTTATTATCCTCTATTAATAGATACCATTTAATATATTTTAGTATAATAGATTTATCTAGTCAACATATATAGAAACCATTACTCTCCTGTTTGCAGTATTCTTAACAAAGTTTTTGATTATTTCCAAATAAAATAAAGCTGTATTACTAAATTCTATATATCTCAAGCCATCATAAACGTACTAATGACCTTTCAATTAATTATATATGGTGTATTTTTACTTAAAATAATTTATTTTGTATTTAATATTGTACGTTTTAATTAATTGACAGTATTTAAATAATAGCTTATAATCAAATTGTTAAATAATTAACAATCTCAAACGATCATTATAAGGAGGATGTCATATGGCAAAGAGAGACGCTGTAAAAATAAATAATATTATAGAAAACAAAACAACTGTTATCGATTCAGTTGATGCCCTTCTGACAAAAATGAATAGAATGAAGGAAGCCCAAAAATTATTTGCATCTTATTCACAGGAACAGGTAGACAAAATCTTTTTCGCTGCTTCTGTCGCTGCCAACAACCACAGGATTTCTCTTGCTAAGATGGCTGTTGAAGAAACGGGCATGGGTATTGTCGAAGACAAGGTTATTAAGAACCACTATGCTTCCGAATATATATATAATGCCTACAAGGATACTAAGACCTGTGGCATAATAGAAGAAGACCCTGCTTATGGAATTAAGAAAATAGCCAATCCAATAGGTTTGATTGCTGCGATAATCCCAACAACCAATCCCACATCCACTGCTATATTTAAAATACTAATATCCTTAAAAACAAGAAATGCTATTATTCTTTCCCCTCATCCAAGGGCAAAAAATTGTACTATAGAGGCTGCTAAGATCTTATTAGAAGCGGCTGTAGCTGCTGGAGCACCTGAGGAAATTATAGGCTGGATAGATGTTCCATCCTTAGAGCTTACCAATGAGGTTATGAAAAATTGTGACACTATATTAGCAACCGGTGGTCCAGGTATGGTGAAATCAGCATATTCCTCTGGCAAACCTGCCATAGGTGTAGGTGCTGGTAATACCCCTGTAATCATTGACGATACTGCAGATATCAAGCAGGCAGTCAGCTCTATAATATTATCAAAGACCTTTGATAATGGCATGATATGTGCTTCTGAACAGTCAGTCACTGTAATTAAAAATATATATGATAAAGTTAAAGAAGAATTTGTTTATCGGGGATGCCATATATTGAATCCCGAGGAGCTTGATAAGGTTAGAAAAACAATAATTATAAATGGCTCTCTTAATGCTAAAATAGTAGGACAAAGCGCTGCTACAATAGCTAATTTATCAGGAATCAATGTTCCAAAAGACACTAAGATCTTAATTGGAGAGGTAGAAAGTGTAGATATATCTGAAGAATTTGCTCACGAAAAGCTTTCTCCTGTTCTAGCATTATATAAAGCAAAGACTTTTGATGAAGCAATATCAAAGTCTGAACAACTGATTGCTGACGGAGGATATGGACACACTGCATCATTATATATAAATATTAATGAAGCTGATAAAATCTCTAAATATTCAGAGGCAATGAAAACCTGCCGCATCTTAATTAATACTCCCGCTGCCCATGGTGGTATCGGCGACCTATATAACTTCAAATTGGCACCATCTCTTACTTTAGGTTGTGGTTCTTGGGGAGGTAACTCAGTTTCAGATAATGTAGGCGTTATGCATTTACTTAATATCAAGACTGTGGCCGAAAGGAGAGAAAATATGCTTTGGTTTAGAGCTCCGGAGAAGATATATTTTAAGAAGGGAAGTATGCCCCTTGCTTTAGACGAACTTGGTACTATTATGAATAAGAAAAAAGCATTTATAGTAACTGATAATTTTCTTTATAAAAATGGATATCTAAAAGCTATAACCGATAAGCTTACTTCCATTGGAATTACACATACCTGCTTTTATAATGTTGAACCTGATCCAACTCTGGCTTGCGCAAGAGAAGGCGCAAGAGCTATGGCCTCCTTCGAGCCTGATGTAATCATCGCCTTCGGTGGCGGTTCTCCTATGGATGCCGCTAAAATAATGTGGCTG
The DNA here is from genome assembly GCA_012519905.1 of Clostridiales bacterium. Lineage (GTDB taxonomy): Bacteria > Bacillota > Clostridia > Lachnospirales > Lachnospiraceae > Mobilitalea. The sequence continues at coordinate 7,496 of JAAYPG010000105.1, forward strand.
ATGTATGAGCATCCAGATGTTGATTTTCATGATATGGCCATGCGCTTCATGGATATCAGAAAAAGAATATACACCTTTCCTAAAATGGGGGAAAAGGCCTACTTTGTCGCTATCCCCACATCCTCTGGTACAGGCTCTGAGGTAACTCCATTTGCTGTTATCACAGATGAAACCACAGGTGTAAAATATCCGCTGGCAGACTATGAATTACTTCCTAATATGGCAATTATAGATGCTGATAATATGATGACCCAACCAAAGAGCTTAACCGCTGCTTCTGGTATTGATGCTATGACTCATGCTCTTGAGGCTTATGCTTCCATGTTGGCATCCGATTATACCGATGGGCTAGCCTTAAATGCACTTAAGAATATTTTTAAGTTCTTACCTATAGCTTATGAAAATGGTAACGATGTTAAGGCAAGAGAGAAAATGGCTAATGCCTCGACAATAGCTGGTATGGCATTTGCCAATGCATTCCTAGGAATTTGCCATTCAATGGCTCACAAATTGGGCGCCTTCCATAATCTACCCCATGGTATAGCTAATGCATTATTAATAGAAGAAGTAATGAAGTTTAATATTTCAGAACGCCCAGTGAAAATGGGAGCATTTTCACAATACGAATACCCTAATGTCTTAGAGCGTTATGTGGAAGTCGCTAACTTCCTAGGTATAAATGGCAAAGATGATATGGACACCTTCAACAATCTGCTTGCATCAATAGGTAAGCTTAAGGAAAGCGTAGGTATCAAAAAAACTATTAAAGAGTATGGAATTGATGAAAAGACCTTCTTAGCTTCAGTTGACGAGATGGTAGAACAGGCTTTTGATGACCAATGTACCGGTGCTAACCCAAGATACCCTTTAATGAGTGAATTAAAAGATATGTATATTAGGGCTTACTATGGAGAGTAAATCCTTATTTACCACATTTCATTACCAATTTAGCTTGGTTAACCATATAAATCTAGAGCAGATGAAAGGGGATTAATTATGAAGTTGGATCATGTATTAGCTACAAGAGAAACCAAAACTATCTATCGTTATGAAGATAGCGTTATAAAGGTTTTTAAAGAGGGATATTCAAAATCCTTGATCTTAAATGAAGCCTTGAATCAATCCTTGGTTGAGGAAACTGGATTAAAAATCCCAAAGATATTATATGTTGGTAATATTGATGGTTGCTGGAGTATTACCATGGATTATATACCTGGAAAGACTCTGGATCAGTTAATTAAAGAAAATCCCGACAAGCATGATGAATTACTAGAACTATTTGTTGATTTACAGATAGAAATGCATACTAAAACATCTCCAATGCTAAACAAACTAAAGGATAAGCTTGTAGGCAAAATTCAGAGTTTAAAGGATATAGATGCCACTACAAAATACGAACTGCTAATGCGCTTAGATAGTATGCCAAAACATACAAAACTATGTCACGGCGACTTCCTTCCATCAAATATTATTATTAGTGATGCAGGTGCATATATAATAGATTGGTCTCACGCAACACAAGGTAATGCCAGTGGAGATGTGGCTACTACCTTCTTGAAAATGACCTTATACTATCCTGAGCTTGCCGATAAGTATATAAAACTATTCTGTAAAAAGAGTGATACTGCACTTCAATATGTTCAAAAATGGCTACCGATTGTAGCTGCACAGCATCTACTTACAGCCAAGGAAGAAGAAAAGGTATTTTTGCACAGATGGCTTGATGTAATCGATTATCAAGGCTAAAGCCGGTTTTAATATATGCTATATTTGCTTGACTTAATTGGACTAAAATCCTCTTAGAACAAAGCAAATATAGCATATTTTTTTTCTTATTATTTTACTGTAACCTTATAGGTTTTGCTTATTCCACCATGGGTAATCGTTAAGTTTGCCGTTCCCTTGCCAACCGCCTTAACCACACCCTTACTTGTAACGGTAAACACCTTTTTGTTAGAGCTCTTATAGGTTAAACCACTGGTTACCTTAGAGGTCTTGCCGGTCTCAATATATTTTCTTGATGTAGTTAGAGTAACAGTCTTGCCCTTCTTCAAGGATTTGATCTTACTTTGATTATCTTTACTGATGGATAAACTATCTACTTTCTTATAATCCGCTTCTACTTCCTTGGCCGATAGTGCATAGTTATATATCTTTAATTCATCCATAGCGCCAACAAAGAAATATTCTCCATCAGAGCCAATCATCAAATCTCCCAGAGCATGAGCCATATTATTGCCCTTATATTCAGATATCTTCTCTTTCTTCACCATCTTGCCGTTATAATACCAACGGACTTCATTAGTATCAAAGGTTATACCAAGATGCACCCATTTATTTTTCATGGTTTTATCGGTACGGTACCTATATCCAGATAACCATGTCTGATATTCAAAAGGAACATAGTCAAAGTCAAAATAATTATAGTTCATTCTAATACGGTAGCTAGGAATTTCTGAATAACCATTTGTGCTAGCTCCTGGCTTACTAAGAATAGACATTAAATCCTTATCAGAAGTAGGATTAAGCCACCCCGTCATTGAAAATCCTTCATCAAAATCAAGATTAGTATTATCAGCAACTTCTAGATAGGTTCCTTTTTTAAAACTAGCTGCTTTACCATTTTTACCTTCCACAAAGGTTATTTTGCCTGCTGCTAAGTCCGCATCGTTACCATATTCTGATGAATCCTTATAGTTTCCATTGAATTTATAATGTGCTACCATTGCATTCTTCTGAGTAAGGAGTTCAGGACTTTCCTCTAAACCGGCATCATACAAAGCTAGAACTTCCTTAGCAGATAAGGCACGGTTATATATTCTTAAGTCATCCATATTACCCTTAAAAATATCTTCTCCGAATTCATCCAAGCCGATATATAAATTCCCCAGGGTAGCCCAAGGATAACCGCTGACATCCTTCTTCTTTAAAAGAACACCATTTTCATATATTCTTGCCTCGCTTCCATCAAAGGTTGCTGTAAGCAGATGCCATTTCCTAAGATCAATTGATTCACTTTCAAGACGGAATTGATTAAGCTCACTATCATCCTCATGGAGATATAGTATAGGCGAATTGTTGCTTAGCTCATATAATCTATAAGGAACGGACCAATGATCCTCATCCTTCTCCTTGTATACATATGGAACCCTATCAAAATTCTGCATAGGTGTAATCTTGTAAACCCACAAAGAGATAGTCAATTTCTTTAGATCCAAGCTATCATTATCGGGAATCTCGATATAACTTTTACCATCAAAAACTGCTGATTTGCCATGAATACCATCTTCATAAGTGATTTTTCCATATTCACAGCTTGCATTGTTACCATTTCCAGAGGAATCTTCTAAATCACCATCAAATTTTAAATGAACCACCAATCCATCTTCTGCCGCTATAGCCTCTGACCTAAATAGCAAACCATTAAATAGACTCAAACACATTACAAGTACCATTAATAAACTTAAACTTTTCTTCCTACTCACCAGAAACCTCAATCCTTTCTTTTTTATAATAGATTTTATAAGTTATTACTACACACTTCTTCCTATAGCTCTGTACTTAATGATTAGCTCTGCCCTGGAATTTACCTTAAGCTTTTTGTATATGGCTGTCATATGAGTATTGGCTGTAGAATATTTCACTGACAGTTCCTTAGCAGCTTCCTTTAAGGTATACCCCTCTAGCAGTAAATAGTACAAATCCGCTTCCCTAGCTGTTAACATGCTGACTAGCTTTTCCTTCTCTTTCTCTGTGTCATCGATTGGACTATCATAGACAGACCGGGCAAGCTTCTTGCTGCTCTTTTTTTTCTGATCTAATGAGACATCAGTATCACTCGTCCTGCCTTCTATCTGCAGCATATGTTTCAGTCTGTCAAACAGAGCCATCAACCCACCCCCCTTATACTTACTTCTATAGTTATTCTCTTCAATATATACCTATTAGTCTATTCATTAATTATAATGAGTTCATAAAAACAGCACCTCATTAGTTCTAATGAGATGCTATTTTATCAAAATTACCTTATTTATTGTTTGCTTATAGCATGATTCTTACCCACCGCTTTAGAGGCAGGGGCATCCCCGCTGACGATATATTCCTTAAACAATATAATTAATTCAGCTCTACTATTTATATTTAATTTACGGTAGGCTGATGTACAATAGGTATTCACTGTGGAGTAAGCAATAGACAATATCCCCGATACCTGCCTAAGGGTATATCCTTCTAGTAGGAGTTTGCACACTTCGATTTCTCTTTTACTTAAATGATATTCTGCAAACATATCCTTTTGTCTATTGTCTATTTCTGGTCTGCCTGCATCCTTTACCCAGTCGTTATATTGCTGAGCCCTTACCAGACTTGGTGATAATATCAAGAATATCAATAGAAATGCTGATGCAATAATTGAGGCAATTATAGAAAATTGCGAAGTGTCGATGCTAGATATTATATTTCCTATTACTACTCCTGATATACCCCCACATACACCTATTAAAAATATAGATAACTTCACATAAGTCATACTATTGTATTTTTTTCCAACCACAGCCAATATGTAATACATATTAATCATTCCAATTGTACCACCAATACCCAATAGTATCGCAAACACAACCAACATCTGAGGGATTTCATCTACAAAAGCATTACAAATCAATCCCATTGCTATGGTGCTGAATGTAATATTATTAAGCCATATGAATGCCCTTCTATACAAAGCATTTAGGGCAAAATAAAGTATACAGCCAATAAGTCCTCCAACATAATACCAAAGGTGTATCTCTACCTGATTATGCGCTGTTATATTTAAGATACCCTTACCTATCCCTTTGCATAGAATCGCTATCGCACAATTGTTTAGTAAGGTTAGATAAATTCTTGATGTAATTTCAGGAGCATTTGACAATTCCTTAGAATAATTTACGAGACTGCTTTTCTTAAAGAAAATAGTAGCCACTAAAGCAAGCAGTAAAATAGAAAACGAAATAATATAGATGCCATGTCCAGTAAGCTTCTCTTCAAAGTACAAAAGCTCAATAAGCATAGCTAGGTTTATTAATAAATTACTGCCTAATACCGAATAAAACTTCTCCGTATTATTCATTACAAATACAAATGGAATCAGTATACTTATGTTAACTATACCAAGGGTAATTCCAAATACAGTCAAGGATAATAGCTGAAGAGAGCTGCTGCTAGTTAACATGAATAGACTCATGCCAGCTATTATTAATACTGCTCCTATCCTTGCCGTCTTTACAAACCATTCCTTTCGTATTATCAATACAAAAATGGCAGATGATAGTAGATTAATGGAATGTAGCATACTCCTAACACCAGTAGAGAGTACATTCTCTGTAACCGGCGAAGCCGTCCACCAGGTGGTGAATAATATTACCCATGCATAATAAACAATCCATATATAGATATATGGTATATTGGTTCTCCTAATCGCTCTTACATTTACTACATTTTCAAGGCATTTATCATCTGTGCCCCTTTTTTTTGTAGAGCTAGGCATCTGATTTCCCTCCTCAGATGAATAATATTTTTCTCTTATACGCAATGTTATAATAGATGCTTCAGCCTAGGCTTATATTATTAAGATTAGAATACCATTTACCATAAATTAGGACAAGTGATACTTTGTATCTAGATTAATACCTATCTCCTTCCACATCTGTAATATAGTGCATATATCTTCCTGCCTGCACATCCCACATATCATAATATTTGCCCTTAAGCTCTATGAGCTCCTCATGGGTTCCCTCTTCTATGATTGACCCCTTCTCCATCATATATATTCTGTCAGCTCTTCTAGTGGTGGATAATCTGTGAGATATAAATATTACAGATTTATCATATGCAGCATTATACATGGATTGGTTTAATTGATATTCTGATATAGGGTCAAGGGCTGATGAAGGCTCATCCAATAAGGCAAAATATGCAGGCTTATAGAATATCCTTGAAATAGCAAGCTTTTGTGCTTCACCGCCTGATAATTCAGTCCCATCATCCTTGAACTCCCGTGTTATATTAGTATTTATACCATCCTTTAAACTTCTTAGCTTTTCTTCAAAGCCCCCTCTATGTAATGCCTTGATTATATTTTCCTTACTTTCTTCTTTAACCATATCCATAACTACATTCTGGCCTATATCTGCCGCAAACAGTTTGTAGTCCTGAAATACTACACCTAGATAACTACGGTATTCCTCTATATCATATCTACGTATGTCTATACCATTAAGATGTATAACCCCTTCAGTAGGATCATACAGACGAAGAATAAGCTTTATAAGTGTTGTCTTTCCTGCTCCGTTATATCCTACCAAAGCAATCTTCTCTAATGGATTGATTCTAATATTAATATTTTTCAAAATCATATTCTTATCATCATAGCCAAATGATACATTCTTAAACTCAAGTAGGGCCGCTTTATCAGGCAAATCATATTCCTTATTGTTTTCTATATAATTGGTATAACTTAAGAACATACGAATTTTCTCTACATATAGACTTGTCTCCACCATAAATGGCCCAATATCTGATACAGTACTTAAGCCTCTTCGTAAATTAGCTGCAGAATTGTATAAGACAACAACACTACTAAAGGACATTACATGATAAAGCCCAGCCCTTATAACAAGATAGAGTACGTATACAATATCAAGCAAGAACTCAGATGATAAATATCTGGCTGATATATTTGCCCAAAATCTCTTCCAGCCATATGTTTTACTCAAGTTATATATATCCTCATTTATCTCCTCAAATTCCTTATGCAGCTTTCCAGTAACTTGTTTGTTAATACGTATTTCCTTAGCATAAAAGTATTGTAATACTTCCAAAAATCTGCCTTAATAAATTCTCCCCTCGCTCCAAGGCTATATCAGCTTCAGATTCCTCTGTGCAATTGGCTGGTATTTAAGCTTAACACATTGTTCATATAGATTACTAATTAAGGCTGCTACGATATCTACTGCTATAAATAATAAGATAAATTTCAAGACATCAAAAAAACTTCCCTTGTTTTCAATTGCATGTAGTACATAATATACACATACAGTCTGCTCAAGAAAATTGATTAAGTTGTGCCTTATTGCTTCTACAATTATACTTATTCCATAGATAGGCGTTGACTCAAAAAGTAGTTTTGCAGCAAATATATTATTTGATAGCATCCTCTTATAATTTACATTCACTTTATCCACTCTTTTTCTCTTCATATTCTCACACAACCTTTACTCCAGTATTATCTATAGCGTAATAGTTCATTTCCTGTATTTTGTACATTTCAGAGTAAGGTCCTTGATTGCTCATCATTTGTGAGTGGTTTCCATGCTCTACCAATTTACCATGTTCAAACATGAACACTATGTCAGCATCCTTAACACAGGACAATCTGTGAGAAATAAAGATTCCTATCCGGTTTTCTGTTGCTCTAAGGATTTTATCAAATAAATCATTCTCGGATATGGGATCTAGTGCACTTGATGGCTCATCAAATATAGCAACAGAAGCTGTTAAATGTGCAAATGTTCTAGCTACAATGATTTTCTGGTATTCACCACCCGACAGTAATTCCCCCTCCTGATCAAATTCCTTAGTAAGGACAGTATCAATACCTTCCTTAAGGCTATTTACCTTGTTTAATATTCCCACTTCTCTTAGGGCATTTACTACCACTGCATCATCAGCTTCTCTTCCCATTAATACATTGTATCGTATGGTACCTGGCATGATCTTGTAATCCTGAAAGGCACAGGCAAAAAGACTTCGATACTGTTGAAGGTCGTATTCACGAATATCTATACCATTAACCAATATTTGTCCCTCTGTAGGATCATAAAGTCTAAGCAAAAGCTTAACAATGGTACTTTTACCTGCCCCGTTATGCCCTACGAAAGCAGCATTCATGCCCTTATCTATTTTAAAAGATATATTGTCCAAAATAAGCTTACCACCACTTACATAGGAAAATGAAACATTCCTAAATTCTATGGAGAATACTTCCTTCCCTGGGCAGGTTCCTTTATAGTCTTCTGGAATAGTTTCTTTATATTCAAGAAACTCTCTTAAATTGGAGAACAATAAAACCTTCTCTATACATCTATTAACATTATTAATAACCCCAACTAATATCCAGGAGGCTGTAATCATTACACTTGTTAGAACCGCCATCTGTCCAAAGCTTATTCTATTTCCTATTAATGCTTGATAGGAACCATATAGAAGGATTCCTTCAAATATAACCATATATGAAAATATGTATTGAAGCAGGCCAAGAGCATATGACTTCTTAAAATACTTTCTCCATACGGAGCTCTTCCCATCTACAGCCTTACTATAATCGTTTGATAATACGTTATATATGTTAGATAGTCTTAGCTCCTTAGCATACTCCGAAAGATACATAACCCTGTTAGTATATCCCATAACTCTATCGTAGGGAACAGTATCCTTATATCGCTTATATCCGATTTTATGTAATTTTGGAGCTATTAGAAAATTCCCTAGGAAAGGGGCTATAAGAAAAATGGCAGTAAATTTATCAATCTCAAACATTGCCCAGCATGCTGCTATAGCCCCAATTAAGCCTGCAATAACCTGACTAATATTATCGATACCCTCACTAATCCTATACCCAGCTCCATCAAGAGCCATGGAAAACTTATTATAAAAACTACTATCTTCATAGCAACTTACTTCAACATTCTCAGACTTTTTATATATCATATCGTAAACACCCTGATAGATTTTTACGTTTTCTTTAGGAAACAATATATAATCACAATAATAAAGGTAGATTTCATGTTCATTGCTACATTATAGCAAAATATTTTATATTTTACCATATATTAGCCTTAATTAACCTCAGAAGAATTCTATATTACTGTAATAGGTAGCTACTCATGGCTTGATTTCCAAATAGACAATATAAAATCACCCTGCACATCGCAGAGTGATTTTGCTATATATATACTCATGTAGCAATCAGACCTTGCAGGACTGATTAGCATCATTGAATGCCCATTTGCTTCTCATAAGTATCAATTTTATCTTCCTTAAGTAAGGTCAGTCCAATATCATCTAGACCATTAAGAAGCTTATGCTTATGATATGGGCTTATATCAAATGTAGCCTCAAATCCTTGATTGTCAGAAATTTTTTGCTTCACTAGATCTATGGATAGGCTATACCCAACTATCCTTTCAGTATTTTCAAACAAAATATCCATCAAACTATTATCTAGTATTATAGGTAGAATCCCATTATTAAAGCAGTTATTAAAGAATATATCCGCATAGCTTGGTGCGATTATTACCTTGAAGCCATAATCGGCCAAGGCCCAGGGAGCATGCTCTCTGGATGAGCCACAGCCAAAATTAGCCCTTGCAATAAGGATGGATACATCTTGATAGCGCTCCATATTGAATATCGAATCCTTGATGGGATTATCATTTTCATCATATCTAAACTCATAAAATGCATATTGACCAAAGCCACTGCGCTCTATTCTCTTTAAAAATTGCTTGGGAATAATGGCATCAGTATCAACATTGGTACGATCCATAGGCATAACAAGACCAGTAAAATTCGTAAATGGCTTCATGGTTTATCCCTCCTTAGCTAATCTAATAAATCAATATTACGGACATCAATAAAGTGACCTTTAATGGCAGCAGCTGCTGCCATAGCTGGAGACACTAAGTGAGTACGACCTCCCCTTCCTTGTCGTCCCTCAAAATTACGATTGGAGGTTGAAGCACATCTTTCTTTTGGCTGTAGAATATCAGGATTCATGCCAAGACACATACTACATCCTGAATCGCGCCACTGAAAACCAGCTTCTATGAAAATCTGGTCTAACCCCTCTTCCTCTGCCTGATTTTTAACTGCCTGAGAACCTGGCACCACCATGGCTAGGATGTCTTCTTTTACTTTACGTCCTTTTGCTAGCTCAGCAGCAGCTCGTAAATCTTCAATTCGCCCATTTGTACAAGAACCAATAAATACTACATCTATAGGAATCTCATTCATTGGTGTACCCGGTACCAATCCCATATATTCAAGAGCCTTTTCGCAAGCATTTTGCTCATCAGGGTCATCAAAATCAGAGGGTGATGGAACATGACCTGAAATACTAGCCCCCATACCTGGTGAAGTCCCCCAGGTTACTTGAGGTTCAAGGATGGATAGGTCAAATTCTATGAGGGCATCATATTTTGCATCGGGATCTGATACAAGCTCCTTCCACCTTTCAACCGCTCTATCAAAGTCCTCCCCCTTAGGGGCAAACCTACGTCCTCTTAAATAATCAAAGGTGACCTGATCGGGTGCTATAAGCCCTGCCCTTGCTCCGGCTTCTATGGACATATTACAGATTGTCAACCTCTCTTCCATAGAGGTCTTTTTAATAGCCTTTCCTGTAAATTCTATAACATATTCTGTTCCAAAATCAGTCCCATACTGGTTAATCAAGCCAAGAATGATATCTTTTGCAGACACTCCCCTAGGTAGCTCTCCCTTCAATGATACATTCATGGTTTTTGATTTACTTTGGTGGAGGCATTGGGTTGATAAGACATGCTCAACCTCACTTGTTCCAATACCAAAAGCAAGTGCTCCAAAAGCACCATGAGTAGATGTATGGCTATCTCCACATACTATGGTTTTACCAGGTTGAGTCAGTCCCAGTTCAGGGCCAATAACATGAACTATTCCTTGATTTGGGCTATCTAGACCATACAAGGTTAGTCCGAACTCCTTACAATTGGCCTCTAGGGCTTCTATCTGTTTTTTGGATATGGGATCTTTAATATTGTGACGATCCACAGTTGGAACATTGTGATCTATGGTTGCAAAAGTCATATCAGGTCGTCTGACCTTTCTACCTGCCAGTCTAAGCCCCTCAAATGCTTGAGGAGATGTTACCTCGTGAACTAGGTGTAGGTCAATATATATAATGGCCGGTTTATTCTCCTCTTGATCAACGACATGCATATCCCATATCTTTTCATATAGTGTCTTTGACATAATATCACTCCTTCCTATTTTACATATCTAGGTTATTTCATATATTATCATGGTTTTG
>JAAYPG010000106.1 GCA_012519905.1 Clostridiales bacterium
GGCAACATCTATACTTATGGTGATATAATCCATAATGAGCTGGTTGTGGACGATCTTAGGAGTAAAGGTGTAAAGGTTATAAATACTCCTGAAGAATTAAAAGGATTACCCAAGGGAACAATAATTATACGTGCTCATGGTATTTCCAAGCAGCTATATGACGAGCTTTCATCCTATGGCCATAAAATCATTGATGCAACCTGTCCATTTGTAACAAAGATACACAAAACCGTCAGCAAACATGACAAACATCATATCATCATAATAGGTGATCCTAACCATCCTGAAATTATTGGCATAATCGGATGGTGTAATAATGAAAATTATACTGTCGTTGAGAATTTAGATGATGCTAGAAGCTTTGATTTACCTTTGGATATAAAGCTTTGTATTGTAGCTCAGACGACATTTAATTACAATAGATTTCAAGAATTAGTTGAAATTTTTTCAAAAAAAGGTTATGATATATTTGTTTTAAATACCATATGCAATGCAACAGAGTCACGACAGTCTGAAGCCTATGATTTAGCTAAGAAGTCAGACGCAATGATTGTTATTGGTAGTAAGCAAAGCTCCAATACTAGGAAGCTTTACGAGATTTGTAAAAATGAATGTGAAAATACTTACTATATACAGAAACCAGATGACTTGGATTTGAACGAGTTCAAATCTTTTCGGAATGTAGGTATTACAGCAGGGGCTTCAACCCCACACAATATTATCAAGGAGGTTCTTACCGTTATGTCAGAAAAGAGTTTTGAACAATTATTAGAGGAAGAAAATGTAGTTAAAATCAACAACGGTGATGTTGTGGAAGGAATTGTCTTGGGTGTTAAAGAAGATGAAATCATCTTAAATATAGGCTACAAGTCGGAAGGTATAATCACTAGAAACGAATATACCAACACTCCTAATTTAGATTTAACAACTGTAGTTAAGCCCGGTGACAAGATGCAGGCAAAGATACTTAAGGTTAATGATGGCGAAGGTCAAGTTGCACTTACCTATAAGCGTCTTGCTGCAGAAAAGGGCCATAAGAGATTAGAAGAAGCATTTAACAACAAGGAAGTACTTTCAGCCAAGGTTGCAGCCGTTTTAAACGGAGGCTTAAGCGTTATTATTGATGAGGCCAGAGTATTTATACCAGCCAGTCTTATTTCTGACAGCTATGAGAAGGATTTATCAAAATTTGCTGGTCAGACTATTGAATTTGTTATTACAGAATTCAATCCTAGAAAGAGAAGAATCATTGGTAACCGCAGACAATTAATTGTAGCTGAAAAAGAAGAGCTTAAGAAGGAATTATTTGAAAAGATTGAAGTTGGTATGACAGTAGAAGGTACTGTTAAGAATATTACCGATTTCGGTGCCTTTATTGATCTTGGTGGAGCAGACGGTCTTCTTCACATTTCAGAAATGTCATGGGGCCGTGTAGAAAATCCTAAGAAGCTTTTCAAGATAGGCGATACTGTTAAGACCTTTATTAAGGATATTCAAGGTGAAAAGATCGCTTTAAGTTTAAAATTTGAAGATCAAAATCCTTGGATTAAGGCAGAAGAAAAATACGCCACTGGAAACATTGTATCAGGTAAGGTTGCTAGAATGACAGACTTTGGAGCATTTATTGAGCTTGAGCCTGGAATTGATGCATTACTTCATGTTTCACAGATATCAAAGGAGCATGTAGAAAAGCCTTCAAATGTTCTTTCAATTGGACAAGATATTACTGCAAAGGTTGTAGAATTTAATAAAGAAGACAAGAAGATTAGCCTAAGCATTAAGGCTATGGACATGGCTGATGAGCCTACAGCTGAGCAGGACAATGTAGAAGAGAATGAAGCTACTGAGGTTACTAATGACAAGGATGATACTCCTCCTGTAACTGAGGAATAATTACTGAAGAGTATTATGTATATTACAAAGGAGATCCGATGTGCTGGGTAGCTATGAAGCATTTAAAGAATCAATATTTAAACTGACTAATATTGATTTAAATTCATATAAAGAACGACAAATGAAACGTCGTATTGATTCATTAATAACAAAGCACGGTTTCAGCTCTTACAAGAGTTACGTTGACACTTTACAAGACGATAAGGTTTATTATGATGAATTTATCAACTATATAACTATTAATGTATCTGAATTTTATCGGAATCCAGAGCAATGGCAGACACTGGAGAATGATGTACTTCCATATCTATTTGATAACTTTGGTAGACAGCTTAAAATTTGGAGTGCAGCTTGTTCTACCGGTGATGAACCCTATTCTCTTGTAATGCTATTATCTAAGTTCCTGCCATTAAGAAATATAAAAATACTAGCCACTGATATAGATAGACTAGTAATTGAAAAGGCTAAGATAGGAGTATATCATCATAAAAGTCTTAAGAATTTACCTGCTGAATATATTAATAAATATTTTGTTCAGGTTAATGATAAGGCTATGAAAATATCTGATGAGATAAAGGCTTGCGTAGAATTTAAGCAACATGATCTTTTACTAGATCCCTATCCTAGAGATTGCGACCTTATTGTATGTCGTAATGTACTTATATATTTTACAGATGAAGCAAAGACTCGTATTTACAATAACTTTAATAATTCCTTAAATCAGGGCGGAATATTATTTGTTGGAAGCACAGAGCAGATGCTTCAGGCTAGTCAGCTTGGTTTTAGCAGTTTAAAGTCATTTTTCTATAGAAAGCAATAAAAGCAGGAGGCTAGCTTATGTGGTTAGCCTCCTTTAAAATGTCTGAGATGCCGGTGACTAATGTGCTTCCAGAATTTCTAAATTACATGTTGATTTTTCATATGATATCGAGTATATTAATCTATAGATTAGCCATGGGATACATATTTTATCTTCTTCTTGGTTAATGCTAGTATTTTGCATGAACATATGCAGATAGGAGTGAATATGCAAAAAGCGATTACAATTGCGGTTGACGCAATGGGAGGCGACAATGCCCCTAAGGAAATTGTAAAAGGTGCTGTGCTTGCCGTAGAGGAAAAAAAGGATATCAAAGTAATTCTTGTAGGCAAAGAGGAAGTCATTTTAGATGAGCTTAAAGGCTATGAATATGACAAGGAGCGTATAATCACTGTTAATGCCGAAGATAATATCTCTAATAATGAGTCACCGGTATTAGCTATTCGCCGAAAAAAGAACTCCTCTATAGTAATTGCTCTTAATCTGGTAAAGAACGGCCAGGCAGATGCTTTTGTATCTGCAGGAAGTACAGGTGCTGTCTTAGCTGGAGGTCAGCTGATAATAGGAAGAATAAAAGGTGTGGAACGTCCTCCCCTTGCACCTATTATTCCGACCATAGCAGGCGCATCATTATTGATTGACTGCGGAGCAAATGTTGATGCAAGACCCTCTCATTTAGTACAGTTTGCACGGATGGGTTCCATCTACATGGAGAATGTTATGGGAGTTAAGAACCCAAAAGTAGCCATTGTCAATATTGGGGCAGAAGAAGAAAAGGGTAATGCCTTGGTTAAAGAGACCTTTCCTATGCTCAAGGAAATTCCTGATATTAATTTCATTGGAAGCATTGAAGCTAGAGATATTCCATATGGCTACGCAGATGTCATAGTATGTGAGGCATTTGTTGGAAATGTTATATTAAAGCTATATGAAGGACTAGGTACAGCTCTTATTAAGAAGGTTAAGGAAGGACTTATGAGTAGCCTAAAGAGCAAGATTGGCGCTTTACTTAGCAAATCTGCCTTAAAAAACACATTAAAGGCCTTTGATTATTCACAGTATGGTGGAGCTCCCTTATTAGGTCTAAAGGGCTTAGTGGTAAAAACCCATGGAAGCTCTAAAAGTAATGAGATAAAGAACTCCATAATACAATGTGTTACCTTTACCGAACAGAGAATCAAAGAAAAAATAGAAGAGAATTTAAAGGAAAGCTAATAAATAATTTAATGAAGAAGGGTGAAATAATATGGAATTTGAAAAGCTGCAAAAAATAATCAGTGAAGTTTTAAATGTAGATGCTGATGAGATAACAATGGATACAACCTTTGTGGATGATCTTGGCGCTGATTCACTTGATTTATTTCAGATAATTATGGGGATCGAAGAGGAATTTGATATCGAAATCGCAAACGAAGAAGCCGAGAATATTTTAACAGTTGGGGATGCTGTAGAACAAATCAAAAATGCAACAAACTAAATTATTTTTATTAATAGTATCTAAAAGCCCTGTGAATAAGGTCCGCCTTATTTAATGGGCTTTTAAATCTATCGGGAGGATAAATCCTTCTGATATACTTAGATAGATTTGGAGGACTGCCATATGAATAAATCAAAAAATTTTGATACCTCCCTTTCAGTATTGGAAGAAAAAATCGGATATGGATTTAAAGATGACGAGCTGCTTCTTCAGGCCCTAACCCATAGCTCATATGCCAATGAAATGAAGATGAACAAGGAAGACAACAATGAACGTCTTGAATTTCTAGGTGATGCTGTTCTAGAGCTTGTAACAAGTGCGCATGTATATAAGGAGCATCAGAATTTATCCGAGGGAGATTTGACAAAGCTTAGGGCTAGTATAGTCTGCGAGCAAACCTTATCCTCATGTGCAAAGGAAATGGAAATAGGTAAATTCCTACTTCTTGGTAAGGGAGAGGATGCTTCAGGAGGAAGACAAAGGGATTCCATTCTTTCTGATACATTGGAGGCTATTATTGGTGCTATATATCTGGACGGTGGTTTTACTAATGCAAAGGAGTTCATTAAGAAAAATATATTTTCCAAGTTAAATGATAAGCAACTCTTTTATGATAGTAAGACTATCTTACAGGAAATTATACAGAATGATAATAACAAACAAAAAATCCGCTATAAGCTAATATCTGAGCAGGGCCCAGACCACAATAAATCCTTTACCATGGCATTATACATTGGAAATGAGAAGATAAGTGTAGGTGTGGGAAAAACTAAAAAGGCCGCTGAACAAGAGGCTGCCATGCAGGCAATAAAGAAGCTTAACAAGAAATAAATTTTGAATATATGACTGGTCTACAAAAGAGACCAGTCCATATTCAAAGTTAACAAACGGATGGGAGACACTATATGTATCTAAAAAGTATAGAAGTACATGGTTTTAAATCCTTTGCTAATAAAATCAAACTTGAAATTGATAATGGTATTACCGTCATCGTAGGACCAAATGGTAGCGGTAAAAGCAATGTCGCAGATGCTGTTCGCTGGGTCTTGGGAGAACAAAGCGCCAAGCAACTTAGAGGTTCCAAGATGGAGGACATCATATTTTCAGGTACTGAAATGAGGAAGCCTCTCGGTTATGCTTATGTGGCACTTACAATGGATAATTCAGACCATAAGCTAGCTATTGATTTTGAAGAAGTAACTGTAACAAGAAGAGTATATCGTTCCGGTGAAAGCGAATATATGATTAATGGCGCTGCTTGCCGACTAAAGGATATACAAGAACTATTTATGGATACTGGTATTGGTAAGGAAGGTTATTCTATAATTGGGCAAGGACAAATAGATAAAATCCTAAGTGGTAAGCCTGAGGATAGAAGAGAGCTTTTTGACGAGGCCGCCGGCATTGTAAAGTTCAAACGTAGAAAAAGTCTTGCGGAGAAAAATTTAGAGGAACAGCGACTTAATCTCTCAAGGGTTTCAGATATAATTTCAGAAATAGAAAGACAGCTTGCTCCTTTAGAAAAGCAATCAGAAACCGCAAAAATATACTTAAAATATAAGGAAGAGCTTAAGGATCTAGAGGTATCAGGCTTTCTTAAGGAATATGATAGAATACATAAATCCAAGGAAGATATAGATAATAAGTTAAATATCGCCAAGGAAGATATGGAATCAACTCAAAAAGAATATGAGAATACCAAGGATGAATACAAAAAACTTGAACAGCAATTAGAGGAATTTGAATCTAACATAGAAGCTGATAAGAATTGCTATAATGAATTACTTCTTAACAAAGAAAAGGCAGAAGGTGAGATTAAGGTTCTTAATGAACAAATAAATGCCCTTCTTCAAAATGATGAATATTATCAGAATAGAATTCATTCAAGTGAGCAGGAAATTCTCATAAAAAAGAATGAAGAGCAAGATTATCTTACTGAAAAAGAAGCTATTGACCTTAAGATATCTCAAGTTGATGATAAGCTAAGCCAAGCCCTGGTAGAACTGGATAATATTAAGGAAAACATATCCAAATACAGCAAGGAAATAGAGGAATGCAGCTCTAGCATATTCGAATATATAAATAGCAACTCTGGAATAAGGACTAATATTCAAAGATATGAAACCATGCTGGAGCAAAATGGTATCAGAAAGGCTCAGCTTAATCAAAAAATACTTAAAAACAGAAGTGAAGAGGAGTTATTTGAGGAGGATATCAAAAGCAGTAAGGATTATCTAGATAATATATCCAGTGAAATTCTCGCTTATGCCAATGAAAGCTCTGAGATTGAAAAGTCTATTCAAGATACACAGTCAAGTATTGACAATATGACTAAACATATTAATGATCTTCAAGGTAGATATCAGGTTGAAAAATCCAAACTAGAGTCCTTAATTAATCTAACCGAAAGATATGAGGGCTATGGGAATAGCATAAAAAGAGTAATGGAGCAAAAGGCTACAAAACCTGGTATTGTAGGAGTAGTAGCTGATATCATTAAGACTGAGAAGGATTATGAAACAGCCATTGAAACAGCTTTGGGACTAACTATACAGAATATAGTAACTGAGGATGAGGAGACTGCTAAGGACTTAATCGCATTTCTAAAGAAGAATAAGTACGGTAGAGCAACCTTCTTACCCCTTACTAATATATCATCTGGAAGAGGCCTCCATAATCATCAGGCCCTAAAGGAAAATGGTGTAATAGGTATTGCCAGTAAACTTGTAGAAGCAGAAGCTAAATACGGTGCATTAATTGACTACCTTCTTGGAAGAATAATCGTTGTAGATAATATAGATAATGCAACCTTAATAGCAAGGAAGTACAACTATAGCCTACGAATCGTAACTAAGGAAGGAGAGTCCCTGACACCAGGAGGCTCTATATCCGGAGGAGCTTATAAAAACACCAGTAATCTCTTAGGTAGACGAAGAGAGATAGATGCCTTGGATGCTCTGATTAAAAAGCTTTATAAGCAGGGTAAGGAACTTTCTTTACAGCTTGAAGGTGAAAATAAGAAAAAATCTGGCCTAATAGCCCGTCTTGAAGAAGTAAAAAAGCTACTTCAAGAGAAGTATTTGCAGCAAAATACTGCAAAGATTAATCTTGACCAGGCCATAGCTAAAAAGTCTGAGGCAGAGTCCCTCTACTTAGATTATATTAAGGAACTGGAGGAAATCGAAAATCAGGCCATAGAATTAAAGCAAAACCTTGAGGAATTAAACCAGTCCCTATCTAGTAATCTTTCTAAAAATACTGAATTAGAGCAAAAGATAGAGGAGCTTAACCAATATCTTTCAAATGAAAGAGAAGCAGAAAGTCTGGCTACTGAAAAAGCATCAGCATTAAAGATGGAGTTATCATCCCTTGAGCAAAGCAACCATTTTATAATGGAAAATATCAAACGTGTGAAAAGGGAAATCGAAAAGCTATATGAGGATGAGCTTTCCATTAAGACCGATATGCAGAAGGCTTTTGATACAGTTCAGGAGAAGAAGCTTACTATCAGTCAGATGAAGGAAGCCATAAATAAAACTAATGAGTCTCTTACCATACTGGATGAAAAAATAAAGGAACAGATAAAGGAAAGAGATTATAACACCACGATTCATAGAAATTTCTTTGAAAAAAGAGATGAATTATCAGGCCGGATACATGACCTAGACAAGGAATGTATAAGGCTTACAAGTCAACATGAAAAGCTAATGGAACAAATAGAACAGCAGATGAGTTATATGTGGGAAGAATATGGCTTGACACATTCTACAGCTGTGGAATACTGTGGTAGTAAGGAATTGCCCCAAGCTACAAAGAAATCCATACAAGATATCAGACTAAAGATTAAGGAGCTTGGAGATGTTAATGTTAATGCCATCGAGGACTTCAAGACCCTATCTGAACGATTTGATTTCTTAACTATACAGCGAGATGATTTGGTTAAAGCTGAAGAAGCTCTTCTAGAAATAATAGAGGAACTAGACGCTGAGATGAAGCTGCAATTTAAGAATCAATTTGAAGCAATCAATAAGCAGTTTGATAAGGTGTTCAAGGAGCTATTCGGTGGAGGAAAGGCAGATTTGGAGCTTACTGATAATGATGATGTACTTGAAGCAGGAATCCGTATAAATGCTCAGCCTCCAGGCAAAAAGCTCCAGAATATGATGCAGTTATCCGGTGGCGAGAAGGCATTGACGGCCATAAGCCTTTTATTTGCAATCTTAAATCTAAAGCCCTCACCTTTTTGTCTTCTTGATGAGATAGAGGCTGCACTGGATGATTCCAATGTTAAGAGATTTGCAAAATATCTCAAGAAATTATCAAATGAAACTCAGTTTATAATAATAACCCATAGAAGGAACACTATGGCTGCGGCAGATATTTTATATGGAATTACCATGCAGGAAAAGGGTGTATCCACACTGGTGTCTGTTAACTTAATTGAAAATGAACTTGATAAATAACATAAAGAATGGAGATAAGTGATGGGAGAAAATAAAAGTGGTTTTTTTGGTAAACTAGTTAAAGGACTTACAAAGACGAGAAATAGCATTGCCCAAGGCTTTGATGCCATCTTTAGTGGTTTTTCCAGTATAGACGAGGATTTCTATGAGGAACTGGAAGAAACACTTATTATGGCTGATTTAGGTGTAAATACAACAAATTCTATCCTTGATAAGCTTAGGGCTAAGGTTAAGGAAGAAAAGATCAAGGATCCCTTAGCCTGTAGAGAACTACTAATAAATAGTATAAAGGAACAGATGACAGTCGATGAGGCTGCCTATGATTTTGAAAATAAAAAATCAATTATCCTGGTTATGGGTGTAAATGGTGTAGGTAAGACTACTACTGCTGGTAAATTGGCTGGACAGCTTAAGGGTCAAGGAAAGAAAGTAATTCTAGCAGCTGCTGACACCTTTAGGGCTGCTGCTATTGAGCAATTGACAGAATGGTCTCATCGTGCTAATGTGGATATTATATCAGGAAAGGAAGGCTCTGATCCTGCAGCGATTATCTATGATGCAGTTGCAGCCTTCAAAGCTAGAAATGCCGATGTACTTATATGTGACACCGCAGGCAGACTCCATAATAAGAAGAATTTAATGGAGGAGCTAAGGAAAATCAACCGCATAATTGAACGGGAAGCACCAGAGGCCCATATCGAAACCCTTGTGGTTCTCGATTCAACCACTGGACAAAATGCCCTAGCACAGGCTAAGGAATTTAATGAGGTTGCTGATTTAAGCGGAATAGTCCTAACCAAGCTAGACGGAACTGCAAAGGGTGGTATTGCCATTGCTATTCAGTCCGAGCTAAATATTCCGGTCAAATATATAGGTATAGGCGAGCAAATAGATGATTTACAAAAGTTTAATGCCAGTGACTTTGTCAATGCATTATTCGAGAAAAATGAATAGGAGACGATTATATGAACTTGGATAAGTTCGAGGAAGCAACGGAAGCCGTCAAGAAGGTAACACTTCGTACAAAGCTCATTTACAGTGAGTATTTCAGTAAAAACTCAGGAAACAAAGTATATCTAAAGCCTGAAAATATGCAATACACCGGAGCATATAAGGTTAGAGGTGCTTATTACAAAATAAGTACCCTATCACAGAAGGATAGAAATAAGGGGCTGATTACAGCATCCGCCGGTAACCACGCTCAAGGTGTTGCCTATGCAGCAAAGCTATATAATGCCAAGGCTATTATTGTTATGCCTAATACAACTCCATTAATCAAGGTAAATAGAACCAAAAGCTATGGTGCTGAAGTGATTCTTTATGGTGATGTATATGATGAGGCATGTGATTATGCTTATCAGCTGGCTAAAGAGATGGGCTATACATTTATACACCCATTTAATGATCTTGATATAGCTACAGGTCAGGGTACAATTGCCATGGAGATTTTTAAGGATCTTCCGACCATAGACATTATACTTGCTCCTGTCGGAGGAGGCGGGCTATTGGCTGGAGTAGCAGCCCTGGCCAAACAGCTTAATCCAAATATTAAGGTAATTGGAGTAGAACCAGATGGGGCCGCCTGTATGAAGGCTTCCTTAGAGGCTGGTCAGGTTCTTACTATAGATCATATTGACACAATAGCAGATGGTACTGCAGTAAAGACACCAGGTAATGTTGTTTTCCCTTATATACAAGAATATGTGGACGAGATTATAACAGTAGATGACTGTGAATTAATAGTTAATTTTCTCGATATGATTGAAAATCATAAAATGGTTGTTGAAAACTCTGGTCTACTTACTGTTGCTGCCCTTAAGAAACTTAAATGTAAGGATAAAAAGGTGGCCTGTATACTTAGTGGTGGTAATATGGATATAATCACTGTATCATCAGTTGTTCAGCATGGACTTATCCAGAGAGGGCGGGTATTTACCGTATCAGTACAGCTTCCAGATCGTCCTGGAGAGCTCCTAAACGTAGCTTCTATAATCGCCAAGGAACAAGGTAATGTAATTAGACTTGATCATAATCAGTTTGTCAGTATAAACAGAAACAGTGCTGTTGAGCTCACTATAACAATGGAGACCTTTGGTCATGAGCACAAGCAACAGATAGTGGATGCACTTATTAGTGCAGGATATAAGCCAAAAATCTGCCAACCAAATAAGATATATGATTAAAGGAGCTTATAATACAATAGTAGACTCTGGTATAAATACATAATAATAATAAATATATTTGGTGGTTTTTGTGGATGGAAGTTATTTACATTGATGCCTGGAACTGATATAATACATATATCTTTATATTCTGTATTTTCACTGATTCCTAATTTTTTCTCAGTAAAGCTCCAGGTATCTTCCCAGTTCTAAATGCATCCAAAAAGAGTTGACATTATAAATATAATGAGCTATTATTATATCAGAACATTTGTTTGGATTATTTCATGCATAATTTGCAGGTAATAAGGAAAGGTTGGTAATATTATGGCAAAGGAAGATAAAATTCGGGCTCTTGAATCTGCATTAGCCCAGATAGAAAAGCAGCATGGTAAGGGCTCTGTTATGAAGCTTGGGGAGACCCATAATAATATGAATATTGAAACCATACCTACAGGTTCCATCAGCCTAGACATAGCTCTTGGACAGGGTGGTGTTCCCAAGGGAAGAATCATAGAGATTTACGGACCCGAAGCCTCTGGTAAAACCACAGTTGCTTTACATATGGTAGCCGAGGTTCAGAAGGCCGGAGGTATCGCAGGATTTATTGATGCCGAGCATGCTTTGGATCCAGTCTATGCCAAGAATATCGGAGTAGATATTGATAACCTTTATATTTCGCAACCAGATAACGGAGAGCAGGCCTTAGAAATCACTGAGACCATGGTACGTTCAGGAGCTGTTGATATAGTTATTGTAGACTCAGTGGCAGCCTTAGTTCCTAAAGCTGAAATTGACGGCGATATGGGTGATTCTCATATGGGACTTCAGGCTAGATTGATGTCACAAGCCCTTAGAAAGTTAACGGCTATTGTGGGCAAGACCCAATGTATAGTAATTTTCATTAATCAGCTACGTGAGAAGATCGGTGTTATGTTTGGTAATCCGGAGACTACTACTGGTGGAAGAGCTCTTAAATTCTATTCCTCTATACGTCTAGATGTACGTAGAATTGAATCCTTAAAACAGGGGGGCGAGGTAGTTGGTAGCCGTACCCGAATTAAGGTTGTTAAGAACAAGATAGCTCCTCCCTTTAAGGAAGCCGAGTTTGATATTATGTTCGGTAAGGGTATCTCAAAAGAAGGAGATATTCTTGATTTGGCATCAGATGTAGATATCATCAATAAGAGTGGTGCTTGGTATTCCTACAATGAGGCTAAGATAGGACAGGGCAGGGAGAATGCAAAGCAATATCTTGCTGAAAACCCCGAGATCTTCGAAGAGATTTATCAAAAGGTTAGGGAGAAATTCGACATAAAGCCTACTAAGAATTATGTTGAATCCTTAAATGAATAAAAATTAGATACTTAGCTGTCCGGATAGAATGGTATTGTTTATCAGTCTATTGTTGGACAGCTTTCTTATATAGGAGAAGTCTATGACTATAACAGATATTGTTGAAATTAATATTGGCCCTAGCAAGAAGAAGACTGCTTATAGGATATATATTGATTACGAATATGCTTTTTTGCTATATAGGCAGGATATTAAAGGGTATCAGCTTGAATTAAATAAGGAGATTAGCTTGGAGCTTATCGATAGGATAATAGAAGAGACCGTTTATCGTCGTGCTAAGCAAAAGGCTATGGCTATACTAAAACGCATGGATAAGACAGAAAAGGAGCTCTATGATAAGCTAAGGCAGGCTTACTATACAGATATAATAATTGAAAGAACTATAGAATATCTTAAGGGATATAAATATATAGATGATAAAAGGTATAGTTCAAATTATATACGTATGCGAAAAAACACTATGAGTAAGCTATCAATTAGAACAAAACTATTGCAAAAGGGAATAAATAAAGAAGTATTAGAAGAAATTATTGCTATAGAATATGACATGGATAGCAATGAAACTGATCCTGAGATATTGGCAATTGAAAAAGCTATTCAAAAAAAATATAAGGATATAACAGTTCTTAGCTTTGAGGAAAGACAGAAGCTAATCGCATCCCTTTACCGGAAGGGATTTGATTTGGATAAGATTCACAAATGCTTAAATTATATAAAATTATTATAAATATTCTATTGTTGCTTGCCTTTTGTTGTTAAATATTATACAATTATAATTGGCAGAAAATTGGTATTCTACTACATTTAGAGAAATTGGAGGGCTGAAAATGTCAATTGCAGCACAACTATCAGCAAGAGAAAGAATCACTTCATTGCTTGATGACAACAGTTTTGTTGAAGTCGGTGCTTTTATAACCAAAAGAAGTACAGACTTTAATCTTGAGCAGAAGGATATTCCGAATGACGGAGTAATTACCGGCTATGGTCTCATTGATGGCAACCCTGTCTATGTATTCAGTCAGGATGCATCATCTTTGGGTGGATCTGTCGGTGAAATGCATGCTAAGAAAATTACCGCGATTTATGATTTAGCACTAAAGGTGGGAGCACCTGTTATCGGCCTAATTGATTCCTCAGGCATGAGATTACAGGAGTCTACCGACGCTTTAAATGGCCTTGGTGAAATTTATCTGAAGCAGGTTATGGCTTCTGGTGTAATTCCACAGATCATGGCTGTATTTGGTAATTGTGGTGGTGGACTAGCTGTTATGTCATCCTTGAGTGATTTTTCATTTATTGAGGAAAAGAATGCAAGACTATTCTTGCAGACACCTAATTCCCTACAAGGGAACTACAAACAAAAGTTAGACACTTCCAGTGCAGGATTTAATGCAAAATCAGGTACTGTAGATTATGTAGGTTCAGATGATCTTGATGTATTAAGTAAAATTCGTGAATTGATAAGTATTATTCCTTCCAACAATGAAGAGGAAGGCTGCATTATAGAATGCAGTGATGATTTAAATCGCCTTGTTCCGGCCTTTAGCCAGGAGCTAGAAGAAACAAAGAAAGCAATTATAGATATTGCAGATAATAACTATTTCTTTGAAACAAAGGCTAATTATGCCAAAGAGATGGTGACAGGATTTATACGTTTAAACGGTGTAACAGTAGGTGCTATAGCCAATCGTACTAAAGTTCTTGATGAGGATGGTAAGGCTATAGAGCAGTTTGATTCTGTTCTGACATCAGATGGATGTAAAAAGGCTGCCAGCTTTGTTCGTTTCTGCGATGCTTTTGATATTCCTGTTCTAACCTTAACTAATTTAAGCGGATATAAGGCTGATGTAAATGAGGAAGCATCCATAGCAGCAGCGTCAGCAGAGCTTACCTATGCCTTTGCAGATGCAACAGTGCCTAAGGTTAATCTACTTGTTGGAAAAGCCTACGGAAGCGCATACATTTCCATGAACTCCAAGCATATCGGTGCAGATTATGTATTTGCTCTACCGAATGCTGAAGTGGGTATGATGGATGCTAAATTAGCTGCACAGATTATATATGATGGTGAGCCGACTGAGGTTATTAATGAGAAGTCATCGCAATATGCTTCACTTCAAAACGGTGCCCTTTCAGCAGCAAAACGTGGTTATGTAGATAATATTATTGAACCCGAGACTGTTAGAAAGCATCTCATATACGCTTTTGAAATGCTATATACGAAGAGCGAAGCAAGACCCATTAAAAAGCATGGATCTTTCTAGTTGCGATTAACATTTAATACCTATGTCATTTAAAGAAAGGTTTGATTCATATTATGACCATTATAAATAACGGTATTTCAAATTCTATAATCCTTCTTACGCAGGAGTCTTTAGCTGAACGCTTGAAAACAGCATCCTTGAACACACTGCTAGGAATGGGTATTGTATTTGCCGTCTTAATCTTAATAATATTTATAATTAGCTTATTCAAATACTTACCCGGCTCTACACCAAAAGCCAAGACTATAAGTAGTGAGACGAACTCAAAAGTCTCCTCTGTGGATAATGCTATCGCACAGATAGTTAGTCAGGAAGAAGCAAATCTAATGAATGATTATGAGCTAGTAGCAGTGATTAC
This sequence comes from Clostridiales bacterium, assembly GCA_012519905.1. Classification (GTDB taxonomy): domain Bacteria; phylum Bacillota; class Clostridia; order Lachnospirales; family Lachnospiraceae; genus Mobilitalea. The sequence goes on from JAAYPG010000106.1 coordinate 14,794, forward strand.
TGCAGCAATTAACGAATATAATTCAGTTAATTCATCAGATGCTCAGGCCGGTGGATTTGTTGTCCGTTCTATTCGAAAGGTTAATAAAAAAAGATATATTTAATAATCGTAAAAGTACGGTTATCCTATAGATCACAAGGAGGATTTTTATCATGAAACATTACACAATCACTGTAAATGGCAATACCTATGAAGTATCAGTTGAAGAAAATAACGGAGTACCAGTAGCTACCCCTGCACCTGTTCAAAGAGTAGCACCTGCTCCTGTAGCTCCCGCTCAGAAGGCTGCTCCAGCA
>JAAYPG010000107.1 GCA_012519905.1 Clostridiales bacterium
AATACTGATGCTGCAGGACTTAATGAATATGCCAAGGATAGTAAACTTATATATCCTATAGCTTCCAGATGTGGAGTGTTCGCCAAGACTGATGTTCAGCCTCTTATAAATGAAGGGGCTAGTAGAGAAGATATAGCTGCATCCATATTCCAAGCAGTGGTTAATCAGACAATAGGAGGACTGGCATGTGGTAAGCCTATCAGTGGTAGAGTTGCCTTTCTTGGTGGCCCCTTCTATTTCCTATCAGAGCTTAGAAAACGTTTTATAGTTAGTCTGAAGGATGCCTGTAGAGAAGCTATATGTCCAGAAAACTCCCAGCTGTATGCTGCCATGGGGGCGGCTCTATTAGCAGAGAAAGAAAAGACTATATCACTTGAGGACTTACGCAATAGGGCAGATCAGATTAGGAGTAGAAAAGATGATAATATCATAACCTTAGATCCCTTATTTCAAGATGAAGAACAATATAGGACCTTTAAGGTTCGACATGATGAGGCCAGGGTTAAGCATAGGAAGCTATCTGATTATAGTGGTGGGGCATATCTGGGAATCGACGCGGGATCTACTACCACTAAGGTGGTACTTATCGGTCAAGATGGAGAGATTTTATATTCTCATTATTCTAAAAATGAGGGTAATCCCCTTATGAAGCTACTAGCTATTCTGAAGGATTTATATAGAAAGCTACCTAAAGGGGCAACCATAATAAGGTCAACAGTTACAGGATATGGTGAAGCCCTTATGAAGGCAGCATTTCATGTGGATTATGGTGTCATAGAGACCATGGCCCACTATAAGGCTGCAGAGTTCTTTCAACCAGGGGTGGATTTTATTCTGGATATTGGTGGTCAGGATATGAAGTGCCTTAGGATTAAGAACAATGCTATTGACAGTATTTTGCTAAATGAAGCTTGTTCATCCGGTTGTGGATCATTTTTAGAAAGCTTTGCCAGCTCCCTGAATATACCCATAGAGGAATTTTCCAATAAAGGTTTATATGCTAGTTCTCCAGTGGATTTAGGAACAAAATGCACTGTATTTATGAATTCAAAGGTAAAACAAGCGCAAAAGGAAGGGGCGGATGTGTCAGATCTGTCAGCAGGGCTAGCTTATTCAGTTATAAAAAATGCTCTATATAAGGTCATAAAGCTAAGAAGTGAAAAGGACCTTGGAGACAAGATAGTAGTACAGGGTGGTACTTTTCATAATGATGCGGTACTTAGGGCTATGGAGCTAATACTGGGAAGGACCGTAATACGGCCGCAAATTGCTGGATTAATGGGAGCTTATGGGGCGGCTCTATATGCAAAGGAGTTAGGATCTAGGGAAGCAAATTGGGAAAGAATTAATTATGATTATCAAGAAAATGAAAAGGATACTGTGGGAGATGGGATATCCTCCTTATTATCTGAGGATGAATTAGTAGATTTTTCAATAAGTAGCTCCAATAGAAGATGTGATAAATGCACTAATCATTGCCTGCTAACAATAAATGAATTTTCTACTGGTGAAAGCTATGTTAGTGGTAATAGGTGTGAGAGAGGAAGTGGTTGTGAAGATAAAAAAGATGATAAGCTCCCTAATCTTTATGATTATAAGTATCGACGTACATTTAATTACCGCCCCTTACCAATATCCCAGGCGCGACGAGGCCTTATTGGAATTCCACGGGTTCTGAATATGTATGAGAACTATCCCTTCTGGTTTACCCTGCTAACCAGTCTTGGATTTAGGGTAATAGTATCACAGCAGTCAGATAAAGGAATATATGAAAAGGGACTTGAGACAATCCCATCGGAATCCACCTGTTATCCTGCAAAGCTCTGCCATGGACATATCTTAAGTCTTGTGGATAAAGGGGTCGATGCTATCTTTTATCCGTCTGTAGTATATGAAAAGAAGGAATACAAAGAAGCCAATAACCACTATAATTGCCCCATAGTCATATCCTACCCAGAGGTTGTCAAAAACAATATAGACGCGCTCAAATCAGGGCAGGTCAAATTTATTGCCCCCTTTCTATCACTTGATAATGAAAGGGTTCTCGTAAAGAGAATATATGAGGAATTTAAAGAGTATGGAGTAACTATTAAGGAAGTAAGAAAAGCAGTAAGCGATGCCTGCAAAGAAAGAGAAAGGTATAGGCTGGATATCAGGCAAAAGGGTGAGGAAACCTTAAAGCTCTTAAGAAGCAAGAATAAAAAAGGAATAATACTATGCGGAAAGCCTTATCATGTGGATCCAGAGATTAATCATGGGATAGCTAAACTTATATCATCTTACGGCCTGGCTGTGCTAACAGAGGATAGTATTGCTCACCTGGTTGATCTTGATTTCAAGCTTAGGGTGGTTGACCAATGGACCTATAATTCCAGACTTTATAGGGCTGCTTATCTGGCTACAAAGGAAGCTAATCTAGAGCTTATCCAATTAAATTCCTTTGGATGTGGCCTGGATGCAGTGACCTCTGATCAGATTGGAGAAATACTAGCATCAGTAGGTAAAATATATACCATGCTAAAGATAGATGAGGGCAACAATCTTGGGGCGGCTAAGATTAGAATACGTTCACTTATTGCTGCTGTCCAGGAGAGGGAGCGTAATAGCTATCAAGCCAAAGAGGGGGAAATCTGCTACCAAACTCCCATCTTTACAAAAAACATGCGAGCTAGCCATACCATACTTGCTCCGCAGATGGCACCTATTCATTTTGAATTACTTAAGGAGGCTGCCTTGATGAGTGGGTATAGGCTGGAGATATTACCTGCTATGGATCGTACGGCTGTAGACGAGGGATTAAAGTATGTCAATAACGATGCCTGCTATCCGGCGGTCATAATGGTAGGACAGATTGTTCAGGCTCTTAGATCAGGTATGTATGATCCAGATAAGACCTCTGTAATTATTACTCAAAGCGGAGGAGGTTGTAGAGCAACTAATTATCTTGCTCTACTTAAGCTGGGCCTTAGGCAGGCAGGCTTTGCCAATATTCCTTTAATATCTGTCAATACTGTAGGCTTGGAGAAGCAGCCGGGCTTTAGGTATTCTATTGGCTTAATTAATAGATGTCTTATGGGGCTTATATACGGAGATCTCTTTATGCGGGTTCTTTATAGGACAAGGCCATATGAACGTTTTCCCGGCTCTGCCAACCTTTTGTATGAGAAATGGATGGATATAGCAAAGGATAATGTGAGAGATTGTAATTACAGAAGATTCAAATCAAATATAAAAGCAATTATCAGAGAGTTTGACAGCCTTGAAATAATAGATATTAAGAAGCCTAGGGTGGGAGTGGTAGGTGAGATATTAGTTAAATACCATCCCACAGCCAATAATGACATCGTTGGTATCATTGAAGAGGAAGGAGCAGAAGCGGTTGTACCTGATCTTATGGATTATCTCTTATATTCTTCTTATAATGCACGATTCCGATACAAATATCTTGCCGGGAAGAGACTAAATATGACCCTTGGTAATCTTGCAGGAGATTATATGCAAAGAGCACGTAAAGTACTTGGAAGAGAGCTGGAAAAAAGTAATAGATTTCATCCGCCCACACCGATTGAGGAGTTAGCAGAAATGGCTTCAAGGGTACTTTCTCTAGGGAATCAGACAGGAGAGGGATGGCTTGTTACAGCAGAAATGATTGAGTTTATAGAACAAGGGGCAGACAATATTATCTGTGTTCAGCCCTTGGCCTGTCTACCCAATCATGTTACAGGAAAGGGTATGATTAAGCCTGTTAAGGAGCTCTATCCCTTTGCTAATATAGTTCCCATTGATTATGACCCTGGCATATCTGCTGTTAATCAGCTAAATCGTATAAAGCTTATGCTATCAAATGCATTTAGAAATGGGGAGTAAATAGCTGTATTTCTAGTCAAAATGTTTTAGCTTTACCTAGTTGAATCCAAGTGGAGTTCTTGACATGGTATCATTGAGAATGCTAAGATTATATTTGTGTTATTATTAGCTCATGTCTTGTGACTTGGAGGAAGAGGATTGAAGAGAGTATTTGCATATTTAAAGCCCTATTATTTCAGGATGTCAGTCGGACTAACAATTAAGGTATTAGGTACCTTCATGGACCTTGGACTACCCTGGGTATTGGCATATATTATAGATGATATTATACCTCTTAATAATATTAATTTGATTCTTATATGGGGGGCGATTATGGTAGCCCTGTCTATTGGCGCAAGAACCTTTAATGTAATAGCAAATCGCATGGCAGCCAAGGTGGCCAGAGATACAACAGAGGTTCTTCGCCATGACCTTTTTCATAAAATTCTTAATCTCTCGGGAAAACAGCTGAATTATTTCACTGTACCGTCTCTTGAAGCCCGAATGACAACTGATACATATAATATTCATCATATGATTGGTATGATGCAAAGAATAGGTGTGCGAGCACCTATTATATTAGTTGGCGGTATCATTATTACTAGTACACTTGAACCAGTACTCACTTTAATACTGGTAGCTATCTTGCCTTTTCTGTCTATCATTGTGTTTATGGTTTCAAAGAAAGGAATTCCTCTATATACAAAGCTACAGGAAACTACTGACAGGATGACCAGGGTAGTTAGAGAAAATATAACCGGTGTTCGGGTTATAAAGGCTCTATCTAAAAGTCAATATGAGAAGAAGAGATTCTATGCTGTGAATCAGGAGGTTGTTAACAAAGAGCTGTCTGCTGGTACTTTGATGGCTGTTACTAATCCTACCATGAACTTCCTTCTTAATATGGGATTAACGCTGGTTGTGCTAGTAGGAGCATATAGAGTAGATAGTGGAGCGTCTGAGCCAGGAAAGATAGTAGCCTTTTTATCGTATTTTATGATTATGCTTCATGCTGTCATGGCGATAACAAGGATTTTTATAGTGCTATCGAGAGCTACGGCTTCTGCCATACGTATAGAAGAGGTGCTGGATACTGAGGATGATCTGGAAGAGAAGGCTATAGAGCCGATTAAATCTGACTATCACATTCAATTTGAAAATGTGAGTTTTTCCTATGCTAAGGAGCCCTGCATAAGGGATGTCAGCTTTGGTATAAGAAGAGGAGAGAGCTTAGGGATTATAGGGTCCACAGGATCAGGAAAAACCACTCTGATACATTTACTGATGCGTTTTTATGATGTAGGAAGTGGTAGCATTCGTATAGATGGAGAGGATATAAGGAGCCTTGATAAACGGGTACTGAGAAAGAAGTTTGGTGTGGCCTTTCAAAATGATGTGTTGTTCGCTGACAACATCTATGAGAATATCAAGCTTGGTAGAGAGCTGACTAGGGAACAGGTAGAGAAAGCGACTATAGATGCCCAGGCCTCTTCATTTATTAAGGAATATGAGGAGAAGCTAGATTTTAAGCTATCAATCAAGGGGAGTAATCTCAGCGGAGGACAAAAGCAGAGGCTATTAATTGCCAGAGCGCTGGCTGGTAAGTCTGACATACTCATACTTGATGACTCCTCCAGTGCTCTGGATTATAAGACGGATTCTCTGTTAAGAAAAGCAATTAGGGAAAATCATAGGGACACCACCAGTATTATTATTGCCCAACGAATTAGCTCTGTGATGAAGTTGGACAAAATATTAGTTCTGGAGGATGGGCAGATGGCTGGTTATGGGACACATGAAGAGCTACTTAGATCCTGTGATGTATATCAGGAAATCTACCAATCACAATTTGAGGCATAGATAACAAGAAACAATAAATTGAGGTGAAAAGATATGGCTACAGCTCCGGGCAGTCGAAGAAGAATTAGTGAAAAGAACGATAGACCAAGGGATACCAAGTATGTCCTAAAGGGTCTATGGTATTATGTATCCCATTATAAAATACACTTATTAATGGCTATACTTCTGGCTTTAGGAAGCAATTTTTTTGCACTTATTGGGCCAATGTTATCAGGATCAGCCATAGATGCCATTGAGCCCGGAAAGGGCATGGTGGTATTTGAGAAGGTATTTTATTATGCAAAATGGATGATTCTTTTCTACATAGCATCCTCTGTCTTATCCTATATTTTGTCCCTATTGATGATACATCTAAGCCAGAAGATTATTAAGAAAATGAGAGAGGATGTATTTAATAAGCTGGTGGAGCTTCCTATAAGCTACTTTGATAAGCACCAGGTTGGTGACATTATCAGTAAGTTTTCTTATGATATTGATACAATCAACACCTCCTTATCCTCAGATATAGTTCAGATATGTGCCAGTACAATTACTGTGATAGGTTCCTTGATTATGATGATTGTTATTTCACCTCTACTAGTTCTTGTTATGCTGGTCACTATCCCCTTGTCACTACTTTATACAAGATATATGGCCAGAAAGGTACGCCCTTTATTTCGTAGACGATCTGCGAAGCTAGGAGAGCTAAATGGATTTGTTGAGGAGATGGTTTCAGGACAAATGACAATCAAGGCCTATGCAGCCGAGGATTCTGTTATGAAGCGCTTTGACAATATCAATACTGAGACAGTGGATGCCCATTATAAGGCAGAATACTACGGAGCAGTGACAGGTCCTACAGTTAACTTTATCAATAACCTTTCCCTATCTCTTATTACTGTGTTTGGAGCTATTTTATATCTAATGGGTCGGATGACCTTGGGTAATATATCATCCTTTGTACAATATAGCCGCAAATTCTCAGGCCCTATAAATGAGACAGCCAATATTATAAGTGAGCTTCAGTCTGCTATGGCTGCAGCTGAGAGAGTATTTAAGCTGATGGAGGAGGAGCCTGAGCCCATAGATAAGGAGGGGGCAAGTGACCTTGTAGATATAGATGGAGATGTTAATCTAAAGGGGGTTTCATTTGGATACCTTCAAGATAGAATTATTATAAAGAATCTCTTCTTGAATGCAAGACCCGGAAGTCTAACAGCCATAGTAGGCCCCACTGGTGCAGGAAAGACCACTATTATTAATTTACTGATGAGATTCTATGATGTATGGGATGGTAATATATATGTAGATGGGGAAGATATAAGGGATATCACAAGAAAGAGCCTTCGTAAGGCATATGCCATGGTACTTCAGGATACATGGATATTTTCAGGAACTATATTTGACAATATTGCTTATGGTAAAGAAAATGCTACGATGGAAGAGGTTGTAGAGGCTGCGAAAATGGCAGAAATCCATTCCTATATCAGAAAGCTTCCTGATGGCTATAATACAATTATTAACGAGGATGGTATGAACATATCCAAGGGGCAGAAGCAGCTTCTTACCATAGCCAGGGCTATGCTTCTGGATGCTAAAATGCTCATACTTGATGAGGCTACCTCCAATGTTGACACCAGGACAGAAATCAAGATACAAAAAGCGATGCGAAGACTTATGGAACGAAAGACCTGCTTTGTCATAGCCCACAGATTATCGACTATTCAAGGGGCCGATAACATTCTTGTAATCAATGAGGGAGATGTAGTAGAACAGGGAACCCATAAGGAACTTATGGATAAACAGGGCTTCTATTATAAGCTTTATCATTCCCAATTCGAGTAAAGTTGTGAATAAATCATGCGCAGTTCGCATAAATTTAGCGGTGCCAGACACTGCATGCTTAGGCGGTGAGGCTGTCACATAAGTGAGGGAGTATATATGTTCCATCACACACTGATTAGTAGAACAGTTTGCCATGATTTGTAAATCTTAATCGGACTAAAGTCCGCTTTCGATAATACAAATCATAGCAAACTGTTCTCCTAAATGTGCATGATTGGAACACATACACTCCCTCTTACATTTATGCGACAGCCTAATCCTAACTAGGACAGTGCCTGGCACTTATTAACGGTGACTAATGTTTACGCTGGTATAGTTTATAGACTAGTGAAGAAGTTGGGGTAGGAGATATTTACGCATTCTGGATTAAGAATCTGGGTTTCGCCTTCGGCTGCAAGGGCAGCGATAGTGAAGGCCATGGCTATTCTGTGATCCATCTTACTATCTACTACAGCACCATGAAGAGGTTTGCCACCATTTATAATCATGCCGTCATCTGTGGCAGTAATATCAGCTCCCATAGCTGACAGATTCTTTACTACTATTTCTATACGGTTTGATTCCTTGACCTTCAATTCCTCAGCATCTTTAATTGTGGTCTTACCTGTTGCAAAGCAAGAAAGTACAGCAATTATAGGGATTTCGTCAATCAGAGTCGGGACAATAGGCCCGCTGATTTCTACTCCCTTAAGATTACTATGTCTTACTAATATATCAGCAGAAGTTTCTCCACCTTTATTTTTTACATTTTCAAGCTTAATATCGGCTCCCATCATTCGACATACCTTTATAATGCCGTCGCGGGTAGGATTGATGCCTACGTTCTTTATCAAGAGCTCCGAATTTGGAACAATCAGGGCGGCAACGATAAAGTAAGCAGCAGAGGAGATGTCTCCAGGTACATTTATTCTTCTTCCTGTAAGCTTGGGTCCTGGAAGAACAGAAGATGTGTTGCCTGCAGCAGTCACAGTGGCACCAAACTCAGAAAGCATAAGCTCTGTATGGTTTCTAGACAGAGCTGGTTCTGTAACAGTAGTTTCACTATCGGCATATAGACCGGCAAGAAGTAGGCAGGATTTAACCTGGGCGGAAGCTACTGGGGAATGATAATGTATACCCTTCAATCTATTGGTGAGGTCCTTGCTCTCCATTGGTGATGAGGCAGTGTTTAAGCTGTTAATTAGTAGGGGAGCGCAAAAATTATTGTTTTCACTAGCTATATCAGCTCCCATCTGTTTTAAGGGAGTAAGAATTCTTCCCATAGGACGGGTTCTGATAGAGCTATCACCGGTTATTGTAGATTTAAAGGGCTGTCCACATAGGATGCCAGACAGAAGCCGTATGGTGGTTCCGCTATTGCCAACATCCAGTGGAGTGTTGGGAGACTGGAGTCCATATAACCCTTTACCCTTGATATGAACTTTATTGCCCACGGAATCAATGTCTATGGATACGCCCATTTGCCTAAAACATGATATGGTTGAAATACAATCCTTTCCCATAAGGAAGTTCTCAACCTCAGTTATTCCTTCTGATAGAGCTCCTAGCATGATAGCCCTATGAGATATAGATTTATCACCAGGAACCGTCATAGTCCCTTTTAATGGACCCTTCCTTTTTACAATCATAGTAACTCCTTATATAATTGAATGATTTTACAGCCTAAACTTCAAAAGTTCTTTGGATAAAAATCAACTGTTAGTAGTTTATTGAATCTTAATAGGTACATTTATGTGATTATCTTTCATAGACATAATATTTATTGCCCCTAAGTAGGTTTTTTGCTTCGTTTTCTGCTTGCTCGTTATAAAATTCTATTCTAAGTACACCTTCCTCAAATTCTCTGTTATGGATAATGCCAATATTCTTTATACTTATATGGTTATAAGCAAGTAAGCTAGCTATAGTAGCTATAGAGCCTGTTTCATCTATAATATCGATGTATATCTCGAATACCTTATTAAAAAGACCGGTTGATTTATTAGGGATGCTATTTCTGTATTCACCGGCTGTGTCAAACATCCTATACAGGTAATCGCCGTCCATGGTATCAAGGGCATCAGATGCATTTTTGAGGGAAAGAATATATTGGTCTAAGATATCCTTGATAATCTTAGAGTTAGTAAGGCAGATGTTCTGCCACATTTGTGGTGATGAGGATGCGATTCTGGTAATATCTTTAAAACCTCCTGCGGCAAGCTGCTTCATCTTCTCTGACATATCATCGGATTCTCTAATGAGATTCACCAGCTGTGCTGCTACTATATGGGGCAGATGGCTTATGGCAGCAGTGATCTCATCATGCTCCTTTGCATTTAATATAATTGGAAGTGAACCCATTTCCTTAACAAGAGCATGAAGCTGGTCCAACTTATCCTTTGGAGTATTTTCAGTTGGGGTAAGAATATAGTAGGCATTCTCCAATAGTAAGGCATAGGAATTGCCGTAACCGGTTTTTTCGGAGCCAGTCATGGGATGACCACCTATAAATATGTCTTGCATTCCCAGCTCCTCTACAGCCTTATGGATATTACTCTTCACACTACCAACATCAGTAATAATACATGAGGGCTTTACGATTGGCTTTAACCTAGATAAATAGGAGATGTTAGCCAATACTGGAGCACAGAGAAATATTATATCGCATTCTGAAAAATCAGCTTCAAGGTCATAGCTTATCTGGTCTAGAATTCCATCGGTTATAGCAGCCTCCAAATCAGCACTGGGCTTATTACTATGATAGTCAAATGCATATATAAGTACCGTTGGGTGATTGGCTTTAATTGCTTTGGCTATGGAACCTCCAATCAAGCCAAATCCAATAAAACCTATTCTTTTTATAGTAAAGTCAGAACCGTTATCCATTGAATTCTCCTATAAATCTAAAATTAGTAGCTTATAGCGAGGGTTAATCCTCGCCAGTTAGCTTGAATTTGTTTTCAAATCCTATTATAAGCTTTTACCCAGCAATTTAACAAGGGGACCTAACTCTCCTGTTAGATTTTCAAACTGGTCAAATGTCAGGGATTGAGGTCCATCACTTAAGGCTGTTGATGGGTCTGGATGAGTTTCTATCATAAGCCCGTCAGCTCCTGCCGCCACCGCTGCCATTGATAGTGATTTCACATAGGCCCGTACTCCCGCTGCATGGCTGGGGTCGACTATAATAGGAAGATGGCTTTTTGATTTAATTGCTGGAACCGCACTTATATCTAAAGTGTTTCTGGTAGCTGTCTCAAATGTCCGAATACCTCTTTCGCAAAGTACTACATTTGGATTTCCTTCTGCAATTATATATTCTGCTGCATTTAGCCACTCATCGATTGTCGCTGATAGGCCTCGTTTAAGGAGGACAGGCAGACCGGTTTTTCCTGCTTCCTTTAGAAGATAGAAATTCTGCATGTTTCTTGCACCAATCTGTAGCATATCCACATATTTGACAGCAGATTCTATGGCATCAAGGCTTGTCACCTCACATACCACCGGAAGACCTGTTTCCTCTCTAGCTTCCTTCATATAGGAGAGGCCCTCCTCTTCAAGGCCCTGAAAAGCATAGGGGGAGGTCCTTGGCTTATAAGCACCCCCTCGAAGTATATGGGCACCTGCCTTCTTGATAGCATGGGCGGTGGTAAGTAGCTGCTGTCTATTTTCCACGGCACAGGGTCCGGACATAATAACCATGGTATCTCCACCTATAGTAATATTACCTACTTTTACCTGGGTGGGTTCGGGATGGAATTTTTTATTAGCAAGCTTATAGCTTTCAGTAACCGCAACTATTTTATCTACTTCATCATATATTTCGAGATTTTGATCCATAAGCTTGGTTTTATCACCGACTACACCTATGATAGTAACTTCATGTCCAGCAGAGATATGAGCATATAGGCCCTTTTCCTCAATTATGGCTCTTACCCGATCTATGGATTCTTGTTTAGCCTTTGGCTTCATTACAATAATCATATTCATAACTCCTTTTTAAGTTTACCTGCTTGTGACAGTACCAGCTTATCTGTACCGGGTACAAAATTGATTGGTACCATGCTGACACTGATTAATGGGATTATACTCTTTAATAAAGATGATGTCAATACTGCGTGTGTTTAAAGCGTTACGGCTTAACGTGTTAAAGAAACATTTTGTGAATAATTACAGATAACTATTGTAATCAACGGTTATATTTAGTAAAATATACAAAGAGGTAATACTGGGTAAGAACATTGACTTGTTTATTACTCTAATACTTACTAAATAATGTAATGGAGGAAGATGGTATGAAGGTTTATACTTCGGACAAGATCCGCAATGTTGTTTTGTTAGGCCACGGAAGCTGTGGTAAGACCACTCTGGTCGAAGCCATGGCGTACTCGACAGGAATTATTAAGCGACAAGGTAAGGTTGAAGAGGGAAACACAATCAGTGATTACGACAAGGAAGAGCAGAAAAGACTATTCTCCATAAGCACTACGGTAGTACCTATTGAATATGATGATGTTAAAATCAACTTCTTAGACACACCCGGTTATTTTGACTTTGTTGGTGAAGTCGAGGAAGCATTGTCTGCCGCTGACGCGGCTGTTATTGTTGTGTCTGCGAAATCAGGCGTAGAAGTAGGCACAATGAAAGCATGGGATTTTTGCGAGAAATATAATTTGCCTAGGATTTTCTTTGTAACTGACATGGATCTTGATAACGCTAGCTTTAGAGAAGTTGTAGAGCAGCTTAGTGAGCTTTATGGCAAAAAGATTGCTCCATTCCATGTACCCATTAGAGAGAATGAGAAATTTGTTGGTTTTGTTAATGTTGTTAAAATGGCAGGAAGAAGATTTACAACAGGCAGCAACTATGAGGAATGTGATATTCCTGATTATACTATGGAAAATCTTTCGAAGTTCAGAGAAGTTTTACTGGAGTCAGTAGCTGAAACCAATGAAGAGCTAATGGATAAATACTTTAGCGGTGAAGAATTTACGCAACAGGAAATTTCACAAGCACTTCGAACTAATGTAATAGATGGCTCAGTAGTACCTGTACTTATGGGGTCCGGAATTAATGCACAGGGAACAACAATGTTACTACAAGCAATTGAGAAGTACTTCCCTGATCCTACTAAGAGGACTATTAGCGGTAAGAATGCCAATACCGGGGCAGAATTTGAAGCTAATTATGATTCTAGTAAGCCTTTTTCAGCAAGAGTATTTAAGACAATTGCTGATCCTTTTATCGGAAAGTTTTCATTATTTAAAGTATGCTCTGGTGTTATGAAGAGTGATATCCCTCTTTACAATGCCAATAAGGATATAGAAGAGAAGATTAATAAGATATATGTTCTTCGTGGAAAAGAACAGATGGAGGTTAGTGAGATACATGCAGGAGATATCGGTGCCCTTGGTAAGCTGTCCGAAACAGCTACTGGTGATACTCTGTCTACCAAGGCTAATCCAATAGAATTTGATCCCATTGACATTCCAACACCTTATACCTATGTACGCTATAGGACTAAGAATAAAGGCGATGATGATAAGGTATCCCAAGCTTTACAAAAGCTCATGGATGAAGACCTTACATTAAAGGTTGTAAATGATAAGGAGAACAGACAGACCCTTCTGTATGGTATCGGTGAACAGCAGATAGATGTGTCAGTAAGCAAGCTTTTATCAAAATATAA
>JAAYPG010000108.1 GCA_012519905.1 Clostridiales bacterium
ACATATAGGTAAGCCTATAGATATGGATGAAGAGAAGTTTCTTAGACAGTTAGAAGAGCTTAAGGAGATCTGTATGCTGGAACCTGTGGAGATCAGGAAGAAGGTCAGGGAGATTGTACCGACCTATTTAATAAGGAAGTAAAAACAAGTAAGTTAGTATAATATGATTGACAAAAATTCAATATAGAGATAGACTAGTATTAGCGTTTGATTATCGAACGCTAATTAATTATATGCCAATTCTATATGATGAAACACTAGAAAATATGATAGGAGAATGAATTGGAAGGGGAGTCTTTTATTGGATAACGAATATATTATAATGTCTGAGGTATCAGAAAATAACAACGTTACTCAGAGAGAGCTTTCTAAAAAACTAGGTGTCTCTGTCAGTACTGTAAATGTACTGATGAATAAGATGATACGTGAAGGACTTATTAAGATGACTCAGGTCTCCCAGAAGCAGGTGTTTTATATGCTGACCCCTGTAGGTATGATGGAAAAGGCACAGAAAACTGTTAGATACCTGAAGGGACACTATAGGGCCATCTATGAGACTAAGGAGAAGATTAAATCTATTTTAGATGGGCTTAATCAAGAAAATGATATAATCTATGTGCTAATGGGTAATGATGAAATGAGTGAGATATTATCTATAGCAACACATGAATATAAATCTAAGAATAATAAAGCAAATATAGTAGTAGTTCAAAGTATAGTAGATATAGATGTGAAGGGGTATGAATCACCGATATTATTACATGTGATGTTGGATATTGACATCGTGGATGAAGATGTAATGAATGAAGATATGATAAAAAAACATGTAGATAACAGTAATTTAAAAATAATGAACTTAGTAGAAACGTTGTAATTTAGATAATCTATCATAAAAGCACGTAAAGGACTAGAAAAAATATGGAAAAGAACAGAATATATCTCTCATCACCGACAATGAACGGACTGGAACAACAGTATATACAGGAAGCTTTTGATACAAACTGGATAGCACCCCTTGGACCAAATGTAAATGAATTTGAGAAGGAATTTGTTTCGTATTTAGCATCAAAAGAACCAACAGAATCTTTTGAAAATGGCTTATATAGTACTGCATTGGTATCTGGTACAGCAGCTATTCATCTGGCACTTAAAGCTGTAGGGATAAAAAAAGGAGATGTGGTATTCTGTTCCTCACTAACATTTGCAGCATCATGTAATCCTATAGTATACGAGGGAGGGGTACCTGTATTCATCGACAGTGAGGAAGACTCCTGGAATATGGATCCTAAGGCTCTAAGAAAAGCATTCAAGAAGTATCCTAATGCAAAAGCTGTTATAGTAGTTAACCTATATGGAACTCCAGCAAAACTAGATGAGATTGCTTCCATATGTAGTGAACATAATGTAGTCCTCATAGAAGATGCAGCAGAATCCTTAGGAGCAAGATATAAGGGGATTCAGACTGGAACATTTGGTAAATATGGAATATTCTCTTTCAACGGTAATAAGATAATCACAACATCCGGTGGGGGAATGTTAATATCAGACGATCAGTCTATGATTGATAAAGCAAGGTTCTGGGCTACACAGGCAAGGGAGATTGCAAGCCACTATGAGCATAAAGAAATAGGTTATAATTATAGAATGTCAAATGTCCTTGCAGGAATCGGAAGGGGACAGCTTAAATCCCTTGATGAATTCATTGAACGTAAGAAGAAGATATATTATACTAATAAAGAAGCTCTTAAAGATATAGAGGATATAAGATTTAACCCCATACCAGAAGATTGCCAGCCTAATTACTGGCTTACATGTATAACACTTAAGGATACAAGCAAGGTTAAGCCAATTGACATACTAATAACACTTGAAAATAATAATATAGAGGCAAGACCAATTTGGAAACCCATGCATATGCAACCGGTATTTGCTGATTGCGACTTCATCTCTATGGTTGATGACCCAAAAGGAATATCTGGTAAGATATTTGAATGTGGTGTATGTCTACCAAGTGATATAAAAAATACTGATGAGGATATGGAGAGAATTATAAGGATAGTAAAAGGATTTTGGGGAAGTAGGTAATGAGGATATGTATAGAAAATATATAAAAAGGCCAATGGATATTATACTCTCGTTCATAGCCATTATCGTATTATTACCTGTATTATTAGTAGTTGCAATACTTGTAAGGATTAAATTAGGAAGCCCTGTGATATTCAAGCAGAAAAGACCTGGGCTAAATGAGAAGATATTTACTCTATATAAATTCAGGACAATGACAGATAAGAAAGATGAGAATGGAGAATTGTTACCTGATAGCGAGAGATTAACTAAGTTTGGCAGGATACTTAGAAGTACATCACTGGATGAACTGCCAGAATTGTTTAATATCTTAAAGGGGGATATGAGTATAGTGGGGCCAAGGCC